>JAEZYO010000038.1 GCA_023419055.1 Pseudomonadota bacterium
ATCGCGGAGGGGGCCAAGTGTCGCACACGGCCCGACTACGCGAAGTTTCTGAATTACTCCGAGGCCTCGATGGCAGAGGTCGAGTACCTGCTGCTGCTCTGCCGAGATCTCGGCTACTTGCCGCCCGGCGAGTTCGAACGGCTGTCGAAAGAGAGCAACGAAATCGAACGCATGCTCTTCGGCCTGCGAAAGCGCGTCGACGTTCGCCGCCGCTGAACCCCAGGCGCCCGCAGCTATCAACTATCGACTAGTTCAGCTCGGGGGGACGACTCGCAACACCTTGCGACCGTCGCTGTCACGCATGACGAGCGGCGTGGCGGCGATGGGTTGGGGGAGTGACTCGATGCCGTCCTCGTGCACCTCGCCGACCAGATCGTAGTCACCCGCCTGAGTGATGGTGACGCGGCACAGATCGCCGGGGAGCACGGGGCCGCCGGAGAGGTAGACCTGGCCGTCGATGTCGGGAGCCTGACCCGGGTGACGGCCGACCATCACGAGCTCGCTGTCCTCGCTCGGTCCCTCGACCAGCACCTCGAGCTCGCGGCCGATCAGCGCCTGATTCTTCTTCTTGCTGATGCGGCGCTGCACGCTCATGAGCTTCTTCGCGCGCGATGCGGCGACGCTCGACTTCACCTTGCCCTCGAGCTCGAACGAGTGGCTCGTCGGCTCGTCGGAGTAGCGGAACACACCCACTCGGTCGAACTCGGCCCAGCGCACGAAGTCGAGGAGCTCCTCGAACTCCGCGTCCGTCTCGCCGGGGTGGCCGACGATGAACGCGGTGCGGAACACCAGGCCCTCGACGCGCTTTCGCAGCATCTCGACCAGGTCGCGCAGGCGCTGCCCGCCGTGGCCACGGCGCATGCGCATCAGCATGGCGTCGGCCGCGTGCTGGAGCGGCATGTCCACGTAGGGGAGGACTCGCGGGTGCGAGGCGAGGAGGTCGACGAGCTCGTCGTCGAGCTTCTCCGGGTAGAGGTAGAAGAGCCTGACCCAGCGCACGCCGGGGACGTCCGCCACGCGCGTGACCAGGCGCGAGAGGGCGCCGCGCTCGCCGCGCTCGCGTCCGTAGGAGACGGTGTCCTGCGAGACCAGGTTGATCTCGACCACGCCCGCCTGCGCGAGCTGCTCCACCTCGCGCACCACGTCGTCCTCGCTGCGCGAGCGCTGCTTGCCGCGGAGCTGTGGGATCACGCAGAAGGAACAGTGCCGGTTACAACCCTCCGCCATCTTGACGTAGGCGCTCCGGCCGCGCGTCGAGATGCGGCGCGGATCGCTCGCGCTCACGACCCAATCCGCGGGGTTACCGACGAGCTCGCGCTCGGCGCCGCCGGCGAGCACGCTCTCGAGCTTCTTCATGTCGCTCGAGCCGAGGATGTGATCGACCTCGGGCAGCCCCTCGGAGACCTCCTTCGGGTAGCGCTGGCTCAGGCAGCCCGTCACCACGAGCTTCTTGCAGGCGCCGCTCTCTTTCAGCGCGCCGAGCTCGAGGATCGTGTCGATGGACTCTTTCTTCGCGCTCTCGATGAAGCCGCAGGTGTTCACGACGATCACCTCGGCCTCTTCGGCCTCCGCGACGTGCGCGTAGCCGGCGCGCTCGGCGATGCCGAGCATCACCTCGGTGTCGACGCGGTTCTTGGGGCAGCCGAGGCTGACGAAGTGGATCTTGCGCGTCATTGATCGCGCATCAGGCGCTTGAAGCGCGAGAACAAGTAGAGCGCGTCGTGCGGACCGGCTGCGGCTTCGGGGTGGTACTGCACGCTGAACGCCTTCATGTCCCTGGCCTCGAGGCCCTCGCTCGAGCCGTCGTTGAGGTGCAGGTGAGTGCTCTCCGCGACGCCCTTCAGCGAGTCCACGTCGACCACGAAGCCGTGGTTCTGGGTCGTGATCTCGACCTTGCCCGTGCTGAGATCCTTCACCGGCTGGTTCAGGCCGCGGTGCCCGAACTTCAGCTTGTAGGTGCGCGCGCCGAGCGACAGCGCGAGCAGCTGGTGGCCGAGGCAGATCCCGAAGATCGGCTTCTTGCCGAGCAGGCCCTTGATGGTGTCGACGGCGTAGGTGACGGCGGCGGGATCGCCCGGGCCGTTCGAGAGGAAGATGCCGTCGGGGTTCTTTGCCAGGATGTCCGCCGCGCTCGTGCTCGCGGGCACGGTGGTCACCCGACAGCCGGAGTCGACCAGGCAGCGCAAGATGTTGCGCTTCGCGCCGAAATCGATCGCGACGACGTGAGGCTTGTCGCTCGTCGCCGGCGGCTCCTCGCCGAACGGTGTGTTCCACACCGCGCGCGACTCCGAGAAGTCGTGGAGCTCCTTCGGCGTCACGCGCGAGACGAGGTCGAGGCCCTCCATGTTCGGCGCGGAGCGAGCCCGCGAGACCAGATCGTCCGGGTTGCCCGTGCCGATGGCGCCGTTCTGCGAGCCCTTGTCGCGCAGGTAGCGGGTGAGGCGGCGCGTGTCGATCTCGGCGATGCCGACGATGCCGTGCTTCGCGAGGTACGCTTCGAGCGTCTGCTCCGAGCGCCAGTTCGAGACCTCGAGGCTCAGATCGCGCACCACGAAGCCCGCGACCTGGGGCTTGCCGTTCACGCTCTCCGGATCCTCTTCGTTGATGCCCGTGTTGCCGATGTGCGGCGACGTCATCGTTACGATCTGGCCGCAGTACGAGGGATCGGTGAGGACCTCCTGGTATCCGGTCATGCCGGTCGTGAACACGACCTCGCCGGTGGTCGTGCCTTCGGCGCCGAAGGCGCGGCCCGGAAAGATCGTGCCGTCGGCGAGCGCGAGATACGCCTTGCGGTCGCTCACGAGCCACCTCCGAGACGATCGAACACGATGCCGCCGCGTGCGGTGGTGAGGAGGATCTGACCCTTCAATTCGTGATTCATGAACGGACTGTTTCTGCTCTTCGAGCGCAAGTCTGCCCGCGCGGGCGTCCAGAGCGCTCCGGGATCCACTAGCGCAAGCTCGGCGAGCGCGCCTTCTTTCAGACTCGGAGGAGTGATACCCGCGATTTTGGCCGGGGCCTGGGAGAGCGCGTCAACCAGCCGCGCGAGGCCGAGCCCCGAGCTCCCCACGAGGCCGAGCAGGAGGCCGAAGCACAGCTCGAGGCCCATCATGCCGGGCTTGGCCTCCGAGAACTCGCAATCCTTCTCGAGGGACGAGTGCGGCGCGTGGTCGGTCGCGATGGCGTCGATCGTGCCGTCGGCGAGCGCCTGACGCAGCGCCTCGATGTCCGCTTCCTCGCGCAGCGGCGGGTTCACCTTGCACGCGGTGTCGTAGCCGATGACGCTCGCGTCGGTGAGCAGGAGGTGGTGCGGCGTGACCTCCGCCGTCACGGTGAGGCCGCGCGACTTCGCCTCGCGCACGAGGCGCACCGCGCCGAGCGTCGAGAGGTGCGCGACGTGGTAGCGAGCGCGCGTGTACTCGGCGAGCAGGATGTCGCGCGCCACGATCACGTCTTCTGCGATGCGCGGCCAACCGCGCAGGCCGAGCCGCGCCGAGACCACGCCCTCGTGCATGTCGGCGCCAGCGGTCAGATCGTGATCCTCCGCGTGCTGAATCACGGGCAGGTCGAAGTTCTTCGCGTACTCGAGCGCCCGCCGCATGACGGCGCTCGACATCACGCACACGCCGTCGTCGCTCACGCCGACGGCGCCCGCCTCGCGGAGCTCCGCCATCTCCGTGAGCTCCTTGCCTTGCTGCCCTTTGGTGATCGCGGCGATCGGGTGCAGCGAGGGGCCGCCGCACTCTTCGGCGCGCCGCCGCATCATCTCGGTGACCGCGCGCGTGTCGTTCACCGGGCGCGTGTTGGGCATCACGCACACGTGCGCGTAGCCGCCTGCTGCTGCTGCTGCGAGGCCGCTCGCGATGTCCTCTTTGTATTCTTGTCCGGGCTCGCGCAGGTGCGCGTGCAGATCCACGAACGCGGGGACGAGCCAGCGCCCGGCGCCGTCGATCACGCGCGCGCCGTTCACGCTCGCGAGATCGTGCGCCGCGTCCTTGCCGAGGCGCGAGATGCGCCCACCTTCCACCACCACGTCCGATAGCTGATCGAGGTTCCGCGCGGGATCGATCGCGCGCACTTGACGAAAAATGAGGAGGTCGCCGGGCCGGGTCACGGCGGCGCTTGATAGCACGACGCCTCGGCTCCGGGCAGGCAATCCCACGGCGCGCTCCGGTGAATCTTTCCGCTCACACGGGCCGGGTCGCCAGCCGAGCGCGGTTTTGATTCCGTGCTGGGCGCAACCTGCGGTTCCAGGCCGACTTTTTGGCGTGTACAGTCGTTCGGCATGGCTGACGAGAGCTCATCGCGGAAACCCACTCCCCGTTCCGGGAGGTCGATGCCGCCACCGCCTCCGGTGCGGTCGAAGCCAGTTTCCAGCAAGCCCGGACCGAAGAGCACCCCGCCGCCGCCTCCGGTGCGGAAGCGAGTGAGCGCAGCGCCGCATCCGCCGCGCGCCGAGGAGACGGGCTCTTCCCCGCGGGCTTCAGCGCCGAGCCCCGAGGTCGCCGGGACGCTCCCGCGCCCGCCGGGCGTTCCGTCGAACGACGCGGCGCCGAAGATGTCCGCAGCTCCTCCGCCGCCACCCGTGAGGAGCCGCGTTCCGGCACCCCCGACTCGTGAGCCCGCGGCTTCTCGTGGCCCCGCGCCGCCGCCCGCCCGCGCGCCGGAGCCCGTCTCCGGGCCGGTGTCGAAGGCGCCGTCGCCGCCAACGCCTCCGGCTCCCGCGGTGCGACCTCCGACGCCGCCGTCGCCTCCTTCTCCTCCGACTCCGAGCCCCGAGGCCTCTCAGGTCTCCGTGGCGAAGCCCGTTCCGACAAAGCTGCCGACCGAAGCGCAGGCGGCCGCGACTTCGGTAACCCGCGCCGCGATCGAGGCGCGCTCCATTTCGGCGCGCACCATGATCGACGGCTTCGAGCGCGAGCTCGCGACGAACCCGGTTCCGCAGCGAGCGGGGCGCCTGCACTACGAGTGCGCGCGCCTCTTCGAGAGCCCGCTCGGCGACCTGGCGAAGGCGAGCGAGCAGTATCAGAAGGCCCACGCGCTCTTGAGCCACCACTTGCCGAGCGTGCAGGGCGCGCGGCGCACGCTGGTCGCGCAAAAGAACTTCATGGGGTCGCTGCCGCTCTTCGACGCGGAGATCCGCATGACCTCGGATCCGCGGCGCAAGGCGCTCGTGTATTTCGAGAAGGGCGCCGTGCTCGAGGAGATGGGGCAGAAGCCGCAGGCGCGCGAGGCCTACGAGGCGGGCCTCGAGCTCGACAAGACCGACCCCACCTTGCTCAAGGTCGTGGAGCGCGTCGCGCTCGGCGCCAAGGCCTGGGACGGGCTGGATCGCACCTACGAGCGCGCGGCGAACGTGTTCGAGTCGGATCCTCGCCACCGCGCCGCCGTGATCGCCGAAAGGGCGCGCCTCGCCGAGGTGCGGAAGAACGACCACAACTC
>JAEZYO010000233.1 GCA_023419055.1 Pseudomonadota bacterium
GGGGAGATTCATCACCTCGCCTTTCGGCCGTTCGTTCGAGCTACGCCCAAGAGAGAGTGCACATGACCTCGCGACGCCTGGGCGTGCTCGCTTGTTTCGCCTTGCTGAACGCTTGCAGCCGAACGCCCGAGCCCGCCACCGACGGCGGGAACACGCGCTCGACGAACGAGGTGGCGGCTTCGAGCCGTTCGAGCGCCCCGCAGGCGCCGGTCCCCACGAAGACCGCGACCACGCTGTTCACGGCGGATTCCTCCGCGTACGCTGCCCGCCTCGCTCTCGACGACGACGCCGTTTACCTCTTCACGAGCGGCGCCGCTTACCGGCTCGTCCCGGGACACCCGCCCGAGCGCCGGGAGCTCGACCTCGGCCTCACCCCTGCGCTCGCCGGAGACCACCTCGTCTACTGGTCGAAGGGCGCCCTCTGGCGAGCGCCGAAGCGCGGTGGCGCCGCCTCGATGCTCGCGAAGTTGCCTCGAGAGCCCGAGCGGCTCTCGGCCTCGGGTGAGCGCTTCGCCTGGCTCGAAAGCAGCCCTGATCGACGCTTCGGCATCTGGACCCTCGACGGCTCCCGGCCTCGGGAAATCGTCGCGCCGCAGGGTCACGTGGCGGCGCTCACGCTGCTCGACGACCAGGTCTTCTTCGTCGAAGAGCTACCGGGCACCGCCTATCGCCTCGGCGTCGTCCCGCTCTCGGGCGGCGAGCCCCGCTACTCCCCCGAGAAGAAGGGTCGCACGCCCGCGATGCTGGCCGCGGCGGGCGAGGTCTTCTTTTACGACGGCCCGACGCGCTCGGTCCGTCGAGCTTCACCCGATCTCGCGCGCGAGCGCGTGATCGCTCGCGGGGTCATCTGCTCTCCTCTGGCCGCCGCCGAGCGCGTCTACTGCGCCCAGCCGGCGGGGCTCCTGGAGCTCCCCGCGGAGGGAGGTCCGGCGCGCGTGCTCTCTGCCGCGCGCTCGGGAGCGATCACGAGCGTCGTCGCTTCGGCGAATCGAGTGGCGTGGCTCGTCGACCGCGGCGCCGATCGGCTCGCGGTCGAGACGCTGTCCGCGCGTTGAGCCTCAGGGCGCCGGCCGATCGAGCTCCTGCATGAGCCAGGTCATCGCCGGACGCGGCGTGCCGTTCTTGATGAGCCCGCTGTCCTTGACCCAGGTCGAGCCGTGGATCCAACCCCACACCGTGATGCCGTGGATCCACTCCGTCTCGAGGAAGAACGGCATGTGCTCCTGGTACTTCGCGAGCTGCCCCGCGTCGTCCGCGATGTTGATGTCGTACTCGGTGATGTAGACCGGTAGGTCCGTCTCGGTGTGGAGCTTCGTGACGAGCTGCTTCATGGTCGCGGTAGAGATGTTTCCGCCCAAGCCGTGCGCCTGCGCGCCGACAGCGTCGATGGGGGCACCGGCGGCCTTGACCACCTTCGCGATGTCGATGAAGTGCTGGTTCTGATCCCCGTACTCGATGTTGTTGTAGTCGTTCAGGATCAAAATAGCGTTCGGGCAGTACTCGCGCGCCCAGGTGAACGCGTTGATGATCCACTTCCAGGAGCCGTTGGTCCCGCCGCCGATGGCGTTGGCGTAGCTCGGCTCGGTGTGGGGCGGCGGCTCGTTGACCACGTCGATCAAGCGAGTGTTCGGGTAGCGAGCGCAGAACGCTTGCATCCAGTTCTTGACGTGGGTCTCCGTGAGGTTGCCGCTCGGCTGCTGCGAGCCCCACACGAACACGTGCTGCTTGAAGAGGATGCCCTTCTCCTCGGCGTAGTCGTAGATCGCGTCGAGGGTGTTCCAGTTGAACCCGCTCGAGGCGCTCGACTGCACCGAGCCCCACTTGCCGGCGTTCTCGGGCGTGATCTGGTCCCAGTAGGTCGAGAAGACGCGCCCGTTCGTGTCCGCGGCGCCGTTCCAACCCGTGGTGATGTTGCCGACGAATTTCTGCACCGGCCCGCCGCCTCCACTGCCGCCCGCGCCGCCGCTCCCTCCGGCGCCGCCGCTGCCTCCCGCGCCGTCGGAGGCTTTCTCGAACGTCATGGAGTCGAGATCGAGGTAGTCCGCGTCGCCGACGGTGACCCTGAGCACCTGGATTCCAGGCAAGAGATGCACCGGCCCCACCGTCACGGTCTCCGTTTGCCCCCAGTCGGCGACCTCGGGGACTTCGATGCCCGAGGCGAGCGCCGTCCCGCACTGTTCGATACCGAGCGTGCGCCCGGCGTCGACCGCACCGGCTCGGAGCGTGATCTCGTAGTCGCCCTCGGTCGCGACGTTCACGGTGTACTCGAGCCATTCGCCGGACGTCATCCAGCCGAGCGCGTAGCCCGACCCGAGCTCCTTGATGTCGGCGTCGACGTCGGTGCGATAGGCGCCGCCTTCGTTGCCGGGGGTCGCGTCCGAATACGCCGAGGGATCGAAGTTCTCCGCCTCGATGGTGCCCGGGATCGCGCCGGGCATTCCCTGATAGGCGTCTGCGGCGCTGCCCGGGCAGCTCGGATGAACGGGCACCCCGCCGCTACCAGCGCTGCCGCCGGCCGCTTGACCCGCGGTGCCGCCCGTCGCCGCCCCGCTACCGCCGCTCGGGCTGCCCCCGCTCGGGGCGCTGCCACCGAGCGAGCCGCCAGCGCCCGCCCCGCCGGAGCCCCCGCTCTCGCCCCGCGCCGAGGGCGCTTGATCACCGCAGCCGGAAAGCGCGCCGCCGAGTCCGGCGGCGAGGGCGGCGAGGCCAATAACTCTAGAGAGTGGTGAGCGAAGGAGTAGGCGCGTCATGGAGAGCGGGCGTCGACCGAAACACGCCCTGCTCCATTCGTGCCGCAAGAACGGCCGGCCTCCCAGAGGAGAGCCTTCTCCGCCGCGGCCTGGAAACCTGCACGACGGCGAGGTGTTCTTTCTCCTCTCGCGCACGAGCATCACC
>JAEZYO010000091.1 GCA_023419055.1 Pseudomonadota bacterium
AAGCCGACCTCGCCCGAAGCCTCGCCGTCCCATCGATCGTCCGCGGTCTGACCGAGCAGCTGCGGAACGCTCGGTAGGTGTTGCTCCGGCGTCACCAGGCGCCGCGTCGCGTAACGCGGCGCCGCGAGCGGGAACAAGAACGAATCCGGCTGCCCGTTGACGAGCTCGACGCGCACTCCGCGCCACGGCTCGTCCGTGTCGTTGTGGATGAGCGCGAACCCCTGCAAGGTCGGCTCCTTCGCGCCGAGCAGCAGCCGGTACGAGGCGCGGAAGAGCGGCGCTTCCGCGACATAACCGAGCGTGACGTTCGAACCGCTGCGGAGCTTCACGGTGAGCGCGTGCTCGCTCGTCGCGGACCCCGCTCGGGCGCGAGCCGCGCCGCGCAGGCGCTGCTGCACCAGAGCGTCGAGGGGCTTCACGCCCTTCACCTCCGAGGTCGCGACGCGCCGCACCTCACCGCCGTCCGAGAGGAACAGGAGCGCTGTTTGCCTCTCCATGACGCAGGCGGCGCGCTCTCCGTCGGGTTCATCCTCCGGCGTTCGGCAGCGGGTGAGACCGCTCTCTTCACTGCGGAGCACGCGCACCAGCTGGCCGCGCGCCACACCGCCTGCCAGCGCGAGCTCGACACGCTCACCCTCGAGGCTCGCGAGGTAGCGATCGAACGAGAGCTCTCCCGTCGTGTCTTCCGGCAAGCCCGCGAGCGCTCGGCCGTGAGCCGAGGTCGCAGGCTGCTCCATCTCCACGCCGATCACGCTCGCCTTGCCCTCCCCGTCGAGGATTACGAGCGTCTTCAAGGCATCGTCCAGGTGGCTTCGTGGCACCGGCAGGCGCGCGGCCGAGCCGAGAGCGCCGCTGCGCTCGAAATAGGCGACGCCCGCCTCGTACAGGCGCACGCGAGTGAGGGGCAACACTCCCTTCGTGTCGTCGGCGCGCGCGACACCTGCGCTCACGATGATGGACATCAAGACACCCGAGAGCCGGAGCGCACGCAGCATGACCCCTTGCGACACCCGCCCCCGAAACAGGTTCCCGAACGTCCGCTAGAGCGACGAAACGGTTGGAGCGAGGTTGCCGAACCGGTCGGTGCTCTACGTACCGAGGTGCTGGGCCAGAAAGGTGCGAGTCTCACCCCAGGCCGCGGCCGCGGACTTCTCGTCATAGCGCTCACCCGACGGGTTCGCGAAGGCGTGCTCGGCGTCGTAGGTGAGCACGCGGTGGGGCACCTGGGTCTGGTCGAGCGCGGCCTTGAAGGCGTCCACGGTGGCCGGCGGGATGCTCTTGTCCCGCGTGCCGAAGATCGCGAGCACCGGAGTCTTCAGCTTCGCGAGCGCGCCGGGGTCGGTCGGCACGTGGCCGTAGTAAATCACGGCCGCATTCAAATCTGGCGCGGCGAGCGCGAGCTCGAGCGCGTACTTCCCGCCGAAGCACCAGCCGATCGCGCCCGTGCGCTCCGCCTTCACGCTCCCGGACGTCATCAAGAACTTCCGCCCCGCGAGCAGCGTCTGGATCGCGCGCGCGTCGTTCACCGACTTGACGAGCTTCATCGCAGCGTCGGGCGTGGTCGCGACCTGCTTTTGAAAGAGATCGACCGCGAGCGCCGCGTAGCCGAGCTTGGCGAAGCGATCCGAGTAGTGCTTGATGTGATCGTTGAGGCCCCACCACTCGTGAACCACCACGAGCCCGGCGAGCGGCGGCTGCTTGCCGCTCGGCAAGCTGAGGTAAGCGCTAGATCCGTCGGGGAGCTCGACCGTGCGCCCCTCCGAAGGCGGAGCCGCGTCCGCCTTCAGCGTGTGCCAGCTCTTGAACTCCTCTTCACTGACGGCGCCGCTCACCGGATTGACCGCGCCCGCGGGAGGCGCGCTCGAGACCGGAGGCGGCGCGCTCGAGACGGGTCCCGGAGCGACGTCGCCGGGGGACCCAGAATCGGGCCCTGATGCCTGGGGCGTCGAGGACCGCTCGCAACCAGCGCCGATCAGCGCGGCGAGGAAGAGGAGAGCTCGCATGCCCGAGCCGTACGTGACGCGCCGCCGCGCGTCAGTGTGGAAGAACCCGCACCCGCGAGAAATTCCGCTCCGGGTCGGTCTTTCAGGGCAGGCTCAGTTGATGGGAGGAGCAAAAATGCTGGTCGTGCGAAACCCGCGCGCGGGCTTGGCGAACAAATAGCCCTGGAGCAGGCGCGCGCCGAGATCGTGAAGAACGTCTCGCTCGGCTGCGGTCTCGACCCCCTCGCACACGAGCTCCGTCCCGAGCTCTTCCGTGCACACGCTGATCATCGACCGCACGATGTTGGCCCGCGTCGCCGAAGATTCGATGCTCCGGACGAGCGCCATGTCGAGCTTGACCACGTCGGGCTCGAGCTGGCCCAGGCTCGAGCGGCCCGCGTAGCCGCCGAGATCGCCCACCGCCACGCGGTAGCCGAGCCGGCGCAGCATGGCGATGCGCTCCGGCACGTCCGTGACGCGCTGAAGCGAGCTCGTCTCCGTGATCTCGAGCACGACGCGTTCGGCGTGCCGCGAGAGCGGAGCGTTCGCGTAGTAGAGATCGTCGTCGGCGAGATCCCTGGCGTGGAGGTTGATGAAGAGCGCCGAGCTCGCCGGCGCGTGCTCCGCTTCCTTGGCGACTTCCGCGCGAATCCTCCGCCCGAGCTCCACGATGCGGCCTAGACGCTCCGCGGCCTCGAACAACATTCCCGGGTCCGAGAGCACCGCCTCCGTCGAGCGGACCAGCGCCTCATGGCCGAAGACGGTGCGCTCCGGCCACGCGATGATGGGCTGAAACGCGATGAAAATGTTCGAAAGAGCGCGCTCGAAGCGCGCGTCGAGCTCGGCGCAGTCTCCGAGCTGCCGGGCCGCCCGCTCTTCCAGCGCGCGCCGCTTCGTGCGGACGAGGCGGTGCAGAGCCGCAGCTTCACGCACCGCG
The DNA here is from genome assembly GCA_023419055.1 of Pseudomonadota bacterium. The sequence continues at coordinate 2,920 of JAEZYO010000091.1, forward strand.
CTCGCCAGCCGGAACGGCTCCGAAGGTTGTTGTAGGCACCGGAACGCGCCGTAAGTCACCGCAGAGATCGCGCTCTCGAGGTTCGGGTCCCCCGCTAGCACGATGACGGGCACCTCGAGATCGAGAGCCCGAATGTTTCGTACGAGCTCGACTCCGTTCGTCCCCGGTACCGACGTGTCCGTGATGATGGCATCGAAGCGCCACCCTTCACGAAGCAAAGAGAGCCCCGTTTCGCTTGGCATGGTTCGAACGAAAACGCCCTCCGGCTCCAGGATCTCCGAAAGCGCCCGAGTGACGATGTCGTCGTCACCGACGAATAAGACTTCGCCTCGATTCTCGCGCACGAAAGACCTCCTCACGGTCGCTCCTGTCGACCCCTGATCCGAATGATCGACACGAACCGCCCTAATCGACCATTACCCTTCATCATGGCACACGCATAATGGGCCTGTCCACCGGCCCTTACGCGGATTCGATAGAAAAGTCGTGACTCGGTCAATCCGGTCGCCACCTTCGACCATGGCACTGAATCGGCACTCGACGCGTTGCGCTTCACCCCACCTTGATATTTTCCTCGTTCAGCGACCTTCGACTGCGCTCAATCGAAGTCTTTGAGCAAGGCGTTCCCCCCGCGTCCTCAACCATAGACCCACTTTCGTCTCCGCCAGGCGCTCCACACGGAAGAAGGACGCGTAGGCGACTCCGGACAGTGGATAAGGAAACGCGATCGCCATCAACGCTACGACGCCGAGGTGAAAAGCGTACGCGCCGACCGCCCAAGTCCTTGCAAAACGGCCTCCCAAGAGCGCGAGGGGCGCGCCCAACTCGAGCAGTAGAGTCATCACCCCGAGGACTCGAAATAGGGGCGTGAAACCTACAATCGCTGCGCCCACCGGGGAGTGCACACTGCCTAGCTCAATTTTCCGCAGGTTATCGTACGCGACCTGAACACGCAGCGCCTCGCCGCTCATCCAATGAAGCCCGCCCAACCTGAGCTTCGCCACGCCCGCGAGGAGATAGGTCACTGCCGTGACGGCACCCATGGCGGTGATGGCCCAACCGTAACGGCCGGACTCTCGCGGTGGCGAAGCCTCCGGCGCGTCGTCCTTGTCTGCCGCGGGCGCGACCGAGAGCAGGAGCAAATGGAGCGCCACCAGGTTCTCGGTGTGGAATTTCATCCCCCAAGAGTTGCGGTAGCTCGTCACCCACAGGAAAAGGAGCGCGAACGCCGGCCCCACCAGGCGGTAGCGGTAGCCCGCCACGAAAGCGACTCCGAGCACGATCGAGAGGGCGGAAAGCCCGTAGACCAGGCCTCGCGGGAGCGGCGAGCCGAGGAGCGCCACCGGACCGACCGGATCGAACTCGCTCGGTTGAAAGCGCGTGACGCTCACGAAATTCGGGAAGCCTATGGCGAGCAGCGCTACCGCGTAGAGCCCTACCAAGACCCGCAGCATTCGGAGGCGCGAGGCCGGCGCGGGCCGATACCAGAAGCGGTCGAAGGCTCGCCAGAGACGGTTCATCGTTTCACCCGGCAGCGCGTCACCTCGAAGCGCTCCTCCGGCTCGGGGCCTCGTTCGAAGTAGGCGATCGGATCGAAGCGCGCCCCGACGATCCTGATTTCGACGACCCCACGGTGCTGCCGGCTCTCTCGCACACGCGCCGCCACCCCATTGCAGAAATCCGAGACCGCGGGTTCCCCGGCCTTCACGGCGCGGCGGACACGCGCCGCGGCCTGCATCACCTCCGCGTTCGCGACGAGCGCCGGCGGCAGGCGCGACGACTCACGCTTCTTGTTCACGCCCTCCACGAAGTAAAAGAGCGGCTTTTCACGCTTCCTGGCGAACATCGGGTAGGTGGACAGCGGGTAAGAGTCGTCACTCGGCTCGCGCAAGAGGGGGCTCGCCACGAGCAAGGTGAGCCCGAGACCAAAGGCATAAGCAACCGGGCGCGACACTAGAGGAGCCCGAGCTCGCGACCGCCGTGACCAATCGCGGCCATCGCGTGCTGCACGTAGTCGATGCGGATCACCGGCGAAGCGCTGTGCTCCGAGAACCCTCCGATCGCCCGAGCTTCGGGCTCGCAGATGAGGCAAGCCTCCTCGGTCCACTGCTGAGACATCAAGAACGCCATGACCTCACGCATCAGAGCTCGCTCGCGAGAGCTCTCGAGCCCGCGCGCCTTCATCACGCCGAGCGTCGCCGCCAGCGCCTCTCCGAACCCAGCCGTAGTTGCATTGTGAGGGGGTAGCATGCTCGTGACGCTGTAGCCTCCGACGTGCTCCGGGTCCGCGCCGTCCGCCGCGCTGAGGATCAGGCGCGACTTGAAGGTGGTGTAGTCGATGCAGAAGCGCTCGTACGCGTCGTTGCGGTGGGATTCGAGCGCGGCCTCCGCGGCGATGCAGTGCCAGTTCTCTTCGAGGTAGAAGAGCGACCGGAGCGCAGCCGGCCAGTACTGGTTCGCGTAGTAGTCCATGGCGCGGTCCACCGCGCGCGTGAGCTCCGGGAGCGGCGGAAGCGGCAACCCCGGCTCGCGCTTGACGAGGGATTCCGTGAGAACGAGCGCGAGCACCGCCTGACCGGCGGAGTAGAGCGACTCGTGCTCACCGCGCGGCGCCTTCGTTTCGAAGACGAACTCCGGGTAG
>JAEZYO010000100.1 GCA_023419055.1 Pseudomonadota bacterium
GCCGTTCGACTTTGCCGGAGATCCTCCTCAGAGCCCTGCAAGCCTTGTCTCGGCTCTTCAGACCCCTCCCGGGAGGTTCTTCAGGGAACGAACCAATGCTTCTGAAGCTCCCAGGAGGCTTGGCTAGTCATTAGTTCGAGTTGAGAAGCTCCTGGGAGACCATGATGGTACCAAGGGGACGGTGGCGAGGCTCCTGGGAGGCTCGTCGATGTCGAGACGACTATCGAGAAGCTCACGGAAGGCTGGCAGAGCCAGGAGATACGCGCCGAACGCCTCTCAGCAAGAGGCACGGTGGTACCGGCTGCAAACTCCGATACTCGCGCCAGACCGCTCCGGCTCTGACGAGCGTCCCCGCCCCCCGCGGGTGCCCGACACGCTCCCGAGTTCCCGCACCACGCACTTCGCCATCTCCAAAACCGCTGGCTCGACGTGCAGGGGCTCGGAGCCATCCGAGAAAGAGCGCGTCGGCGTCGAGCGGCAGCTCACTCTTCCGCCGGAGGAGCGCGACCGCCAAGTCGGAATGACGTGGCTGCGCGACCTGATAGGACCGTCCACGTGGGTGAAGCGCCGCAACACCCTCTCGGCTGTCCGCTCCTCGCGATCGAGCCTGGCAACGTTGTTGAGCTCAGGCTGGCCGCCGCGGGAAGCGCCTATTCGTCGAGAAGCTGTTCGAACGTCGGCACCTCGGGTGGGTGCCAAATGGGACCGTTAGAGTAGAGGAAAGTATCCCAGTACTTGACCGATACTGCCGTGACGAGCCTCTTCTCGCTCAGAACCGCCACGTTGAGGCTCGGGTAAAAGAAAGACGCCGTTGCGTAGTGCCAACGGAGCACTTTGGCCGTCGAACCATCGGCATTCAGGTGGTACGTCGTGTCTACGCGCAGAGGCAATCCCAGCCTCGCCACGATCTCGCTTTCCGGCATGCCCCGGCCGTATCGAGAGCAGCGCAGCGCGGTTCAATCCGGGGGCTCGTTTGGCTCGCACTAACCCGAAGGCCGCCACGGCGATCACCAGCACTGTCGCCACGGTGTTGCGGCGGCCTCTGCTCCCGAGCTGGTCATCCGCTCGACGCTGGCGCGGGCCCTCTTCAGGCGCTTCCGACACGACCCCACGCCTGCTTCAGCGCGGCGACCGCGTGCTTCACGTCACAGCGCTCGGCGTGAGCGAAGCCGCGCTCGCGCAGGCTCTCGGGAACGGGCTCGCAGATGATCGACGCGACCTCTCGAACGTCACGATAGACGACGCCGGCGTCGCCGATGTACTCGCGGATGTCCGGGCGGATCTCCGGGATGCAGACGCCGACGCCCGAGGCTTGCGCCTCGGCAATGGAAAGGGGCCAACCCACCTGATTGATCTTGGGGCAGGCGGTGTAGACCAGCCAGCGGTGCTTCTTGTACACCGCGGGCATCTGCTCGGGCTCGACCGCAGGACGAATGTCGACCGGACTTCCCTTCGAGCGGTTGTAGGAAACGACGCGCTCGAGCTCCTTGCCTGGCCCCTGGACTGCATAAAGATTGAAGGCGGAGCGACCGCGGAGAGCGCTCGCGAGGTCGATGAAGTCTTCCATCTTCTTCTTCGGGGTACAGGCGCCGAGGTTGACGACGCCGCCACCGTTCGGTGAACGATCGAGGAACCTCGGGTAATCGACGATGGGGAAGTAGTTTTCGAGCTTTCGAGGCGGGATGCCCGCGCGCTCGAGGCTCGAGCGCGTGAACGGCAGGCAGAACACCTTGAGACAGAGCTCGCTGTTCACGGCTGCTGCGCTCGAAGAAAGGTGAGTCGGCGCGGGCTTGCCTTCGGGAAAGTACGCTTCGAACGAGTGGGCTCGCACCGTGAAAGGGGTGTTCGTCAGGCGGGCGATCTGGCCGAGCGCGGGGACGTTCAGCATCCAATGCGTGTGGATGACGTCGAATTTCTCTCGCCGCACGAGCTCGATGATCTCGTTGGGCCCTGCCACCCGTTGAAAGGGGCGATGTTTCTCGTACGTCGCGTCCGCCGGCTTCGCGGCGACGATCGTGACGTCGCAGTCGTCGCCCAGGGCCGAGATCTCGTTCTCGATGTAGGTCTGGGAGATCTGCGGGTACTGGTACAAGAAGTAGAGGACCTTGAGCTTTCCCATCGCAGGGGCGAGGGTAGGCCAGTCCCAAGGAGCCATCAACGGGTGCCGTCGACGCGATAGCGCGCGAGATCGAGGTGGAAATGGTTCTTGTGGAGCGCGTCGAAGAACGGCGTCAAAACCACCGAGAACACGTTCTCGTCGAAGGCGCGGCGCGCGACGGCACGCAGAAAGCGTGCTTCTGCGCGCTTCGGCTCGGCGTCGAGCTTGCCGAAGTGCGAGAGCACGGACACGCGGCGCCCGTCGTCGAGGACGAAGGCATAGAGATCGATGGCGTTACCGTAGCTGTGCTCGCTCACGAAGTCGCGATAGCGCGCCATGGTGCGGCAGCTGTAGGTGCCGCCCTGCTCGATGCGCGCGACCCGTCGACCGAAGTGGGAGACCGCCTCTTCCTGGAGCAGGAGCTCGAAACGGGCGAGGGCGAGCGCCATGCCGCAGGTGAGCACCGGGCTCGAGCCGTATCGAATACGGCCGGGACCGCGCCGGTAACGCACCGCCTGCTCGCTACCGCACTGAAAGCCGGCGCGCGTCATCTTGAGCGGCAGCTCGGCGGAGGCAAATTCCACCCCGGCGGCGGTCAATCGGGCTTCGCACTCGGGAAGGGGGGCGGGCGGCGCGACCTCTCCGTCGTTATCGGGGTCGAGGTCGGCGAGCCCCGGCGCGGGATCGGTCCCCGCGAGGCAGAGAATGGCGGCGAGGGCCGCGGCGGGAACCCGGAGGAATCGGCTCGGCACCACGGTTCAACGCGCGAACCCGGATTTCGTGACACGCCGTGCGAAAAACTGCGCAAGATTGTGGGCCGGCACGCAAGATGCTAGGCGGCACGAGCATGAACGACGTCTATGCGGTCATTCTGGCAGGTGGCAGCGGCACTCGCTTCTGGCCGGCTTCGCGTCGCGCCATGCCGAAGCAGCTCTTGCCCCTGGCGCCGGGGTCGAATGCCCCATTGATCGGCGAGACGGTGCGGCGCATCGCTCCTCTGGTCCCGCCGGACAACGTCGTGATCGCGACCGGTCAATCGCTGGTCGACGGGACGCGGAGCGCGCTACCCGAGCTCGCGCCGAGCGCGTTCCTGGCCGAGCCGGCCGCTCGAAACACCGCGCCCTGCATCGGTTGGGCGGCCTCCGTCATTCACCGCCGCAACCCGAACGCGGTGGTGATGGTGCTGCCGAGCGATCATCACATCGCCGACGAGCCGGGTTTCCGAGCCGTGCTCGAGGCCGCGCTCGAGTCGGCGCGCCGTGGAACCATCACCACGGTGGGTATCGAGCCGACGCGACCCGACACCGGCTACGGGTACATCGAGCTCGGTGACAGCGTGAGCCCGCTCGTCCGGCGCGGCGTGCGCTTCGTCGAGAAGCCCGACAAGGCGCGCGCGGAGGAGTACCTCCGATCTGGCCGCTTCGTCTGGAACAGCGGTATGTTCTTCTTCCGCGCCGCCGACATGCTCGCGGCGATCAAGGAGCACCTGCCCGCGCTCGCCGAGGGCCTCGAGCAGATCGAAGGGGCGGCGAAGAAGGGCGTCGAGCACGAGCAGGAAGAGACCTTGCGCGTGTTCCCGCAGTTGCCGTCCGTGAGCATCGACGTCGGCGTGATGGAGAAGGTGGGCGCGTTCCACGTCGTCCCGGGCAGCTTCGGCTGGAGCGATCTCGGGAGCTGGGAGACCGC
>JAEZYO010000180.1 GCA_023419055.1 Pseudomonadota bacterium
CTCCATTGTGCTGGACATCATCCGGCGAGGGGGCCGGGTGTCCCGAACCGATCTCGCGCGACGTTCGTCCCTGACCAAGCCGACAGTGTCGGCGATCGTCGAGGACCTCATCGCTCGGGGAATCGTACAAGAGGTGGGGTACGGCAAGACAGTAGCAAGCGGTGGTCGCAGAGCTCGATTGCTCGAATTCAATGATCACTCCGCCGCTTATCTGGGCATACGCTTTGGCGAGAGCCGGATTTCCGTCGGCATCGCGGACGCTCGGGGCGAAATGCGAGCGACCAGCGAGACCAGCGCGATCCGGGGAGACGCTTCGCGCTCGATGGCCGAAGCTCTCAAGCTCGTGGATCAGGTCGTGGAGGCGTCGGGGCTGCCGCGAGAGCGCTTGCAGGCCGTCGGCGTCACGGTGCCCGGGCTCGTGGATCAGGCGAGCGGTGAGGTCGTGCTCAACTCGAACCTCGAGTGGCGAAACGTTCCGATCCGTGCGCTCGCGCAGCAGGAGTTCGGGCTGCCAGTGGTGGTGAGCAACGTGACCAACGCCGGGGCCATCGCAGAGGGGCGCGTCGGTGCCGCGCGCGGCCTTCGCTCGTTCGTGTGGGTTTACGTCGGATCCGGCATCGGCGCCGGCATCATCATCGACGGTCAGGTCTTTCCGGGGTCCCGGGGCTTCAGCGGTGAGATCGGCCATTGCTCGATCGTCGCCAACGGCCCTGCCTGCGTTTGCGGATTGAAGGGGTGCCTGGAGGCGCTGGCGTCGACTGCCGCGATCACGAACGCTGCTCGAGCAGCCGTGTCAGCCGGTGAGTCGACGGCGCTCTCGGACGCCACGCACCTCGACGCCCGCGCGATCGTCCAGGCGGCGAACGCGGGAGACGCCGTAGCGGAGCGCGTGCTCAGGGAAGCGGGTGAGCACCTGGGCGTCGGGATCAGCTACCTGACGAACTTGCTCAACCCACAGATGATCGTGATCGGCGGCGGCATGGTCGAGGGCTCGAATCACTTGATCGAGTCGGTACGGACGTCGACGTCGAAGCACGCCTTGAATCACGAGACCGTGAAGATCGTCCCGAGCGCGCTCGGCGATCAGGGCGCGCTCGTGGGCGCGGTGCTCTCCGCCATGGATCTGTCCGTGCGCTCGTATCGCGTGGTCGCGACGGGCGAGCGTGTGGTGCACGACTGAGCGCGGCTTTTTGCTCGAATGACGCGTAGGGAGCGCGGGCGAAGCCTCACTTCGCCGCGCGCAATCTTCGGCGTTGCACCGTCCACTATCGCGCCTAGTTTCTAGTGCTCGCCACCGAGCGAGCGGAGGAAAAATGCGCGCGTCGGGAGTGCAATGCGGTTTGGTCCTCGGGCTGTGTGCGGCGCTGTGCGGGTGCGGCGACGATACGCCGGGCCAGGTGAAGGGCTCGTTCGAGAAGCGGCTCCCGTTCGTGGAGCCGCCCGAGCTCACGAGCGAGGACGGCGTGCTCGACGTCGCGTTCACGAGCGCGCCGGGAGACCTCGACGTCAGCGGCTACGTCGTCCGCGGTGAGGCTTACAACGGGAGCTTCATCGGCCCGACCCTGCGCCTCGAACCCGGGGACGAGATCCGGCTCTCGCTCGACAACCAGCTCGAACAGCACACCAACATCCACTTTCACGGTTTCCACGTCAGCCCGAGCGGGATCTCGGACAACGTCCTGCGTCACATCCCGCCCGGTGAAACCGAGGACTACGTGGTGAAGGTCCCGAGCGACCACGATCAAGGGGTCTTCTGGTATCACTCGCACCTGCATCTGGACTCGGAGTCGCAGGTCTTTCAGGGGCTCTCCGGCGCGATCCTGATCGGTGACACTCGGCGCCTCCTGCCGGAGCGCTTCGCCGAAGTACCGCGCCGGCTGCTCGCCCTGAAGGACCTACAGGTGAAGGACGGCGCGATCGTGGCGGCGAACATCGACAGCGACGCGCCGACCACGCGCACCGTGAACGGGCTCGTGGAGCCCGAAATCCAGATTGCGCCCGGAGCGACCGAGATCTGGGACATCGCCAACATCAGCGCGGACATCTTCTACGATGTCGAGATCGAGGGGGTCACGCTGCTGGTGCTCGGGGAGGACGGTAACCCCGTCGAGCGCACCTTCGAGGCGTCGCACGTCGTGCTCCCGCCGGGCAAGCGCTTCGAGGTCTTGGTCACCTTCGAGGAAGAAGGTGAGGTGCTGTTCAAGACGCGCGCCTACGATCAACAAGGGGACCACTATCCCGAGACCCCGCTCGCTCACCTCGTGGTAGGGGGCGGGTCGGCGCCACCGATCGAGCCTCTCGGCGTCGACCAGCGCCTCGCGCCGGAGAGCGACCTCTTGGAACGCGAGGTGGTGGCCGAGCGTAAGTGGGTGTTCTCCGAGGAAGACGAGGCGAACGAGTTTTTCATCAACGGCAAGGAGTTCGACGAGGACCGCGTCGACGTGAGCCCGAAGCTCGACACCGTGGAAGAGTGGACCCTCGAGAACCAGGCGTCCGAGCAGCACCCGTTTCACATCCACGTGAACGATTTCAAGGTCTTGAGCGTCGATGGAGAGCCCTACGACTCGCACGGCGAGCAAGACACCGTCATCCTCTACCCGAACGAGCCGGTCGTCGTGCGCATCCCCTTCGATCGCTACACGGGCAAGTTCGTCTTCCACTGCCACATCCTGAACCACGAGGATCACGGCATGATGGCGCTCGTGGAGGTGGTCGAGTGAACGCGCCGCTCAGATCTGGAAAGCGTAAACGGAGCCGAGCCCGAGGATTTGCGTGATCTCGTCGAGCGCGGTCTCGCACTCTCGGACGAATTGAGGATCGGCGAGGTCCGCGAG
>JAEZYO010000182.1 GCA_023419055.1 Pseudomonadota bacterium
GAGGTGCTCGCCTCCTGCGAAACCTTCGCCGAGCAGCTCTGCGCGAGCGCGAGCGAGTGCTGCGCGACGGCTCTCCCGGGGGCAACGGTCGACGCCTGCGTCCGCAAAGTGATGTCCGAGACGTGCCGCCCCGCTGCCGACGCCGTCGCGGCGGGGCTCGCCACGTATCATCCCGAGGCCGAATCGGCGTGCCTCGAAGCGCACGCGCGCTCGCATCAGACCTGCGTGGCTGACTGGGGGGAGCTCCTCGAGCTGCGCCGCGGGATCTGGGGCGCGTGCAAGGTCATCCAGGGCACGCTCTTGCCTGGTCGAGGCTGCACCACGGCGGCCACCTGCTCGGTGCCGCAAGGCACCGGCACTGCGCGCTGCGTCGCGGGAACTTGCCGGGTGGTCGAGCTGCTCGCCGAAGGCGAAGAATGCCCCTACCCGAACGGTGATGTCTCCGTCTGTGACGCGGGCCTCTACTGCACCGCCCTCGAGCGGGACGAGATCGGGACGTGCCAGCCGGTGGTCGAGACCGGCGGCGACTGCGAGCCTTTGAACCTGAACCCGGAGTGCGGACTCGGGAGCTACTGCGATCTCGAAACCGCCAAGTGCCGGGTCGCCGAGAACTTCGGCGGCCCGAGCTGTGCCCAGGCTACCGAGTGCGTCTCGTTCCTGTGCGACCCGATCACCGAGGAGTGCGCCGAGCCGCCCGCGACGGTCGCCGCGCTCTGCGCAGCAGAGTAGCCCGAGCTTCCCAGGCGGGTTATGAGGGGCGGATGATCCCCTCGGGCCCCCTCGCCCTGCCGAAGCTCACCGCGCCTCCACGGCTCACCTGGCGCGTGCCCGGCTCCAAGAGCATCACCAATCGGGCGCTGCCGCTCGCCGCGCTCGCGGACGGCAAGAGCGTGCTCACTGGCGTGCTCGAGAGCGACGACACGCGGCACATGCGCGCCGCGCTCGAGGGCCTCGGCGTGGCGGTGCGCGCCCTCGACGCGACCACCGTGGAGGTGCACGGAGGCCGCAACCGGCTGCGGGCGCCCACCTCGCCGCTCTTCATCGGCAACAGCGGCACCTCGGTGCGCTTCCTCTCGGCGCTCGCCGCGCTGGTGCCGGGGGACGTCACCCTCCAAGGTGATGAAGCGATGCAGAAGCGTCCGCTCGCGGAGCTCGTCGAGGGCCTGCGTCAGCTCGGGGTCGGGGTGGATTGTGCGACGGGTTGCCCGCCGCTCACGGTGCGGGGCGGGCGCCTGCCCGGCGGGCGAGTCCGCATGCGCGGTGATCTATCGAGCCAGTACTTCTCGGCCCTGATGCTCGCGGGCGGCGCGGCGGAGGCGGATATCGAGCTCGAGGTCGAAGGCAAGCTCGTGAGCCGCCCGTACATCGAAATTACGCGACGCATGGTCGAGGACTTCGGCGGCCGCATCGACGAGACCGAGAGCGGCTTCCGCGTGCACGCGACCGGCGGCTATCGAGCGCGGAGCTACGCGGTCGAGCCGGACGCTTCCTCGGCGAGCTATCCCTTCGCGCTCGCCGCGGCTACCGGCGGCAGCGTCACGGTGCCTGACATCGGGACCGCCGCGCTCCAGGGCGACTACGCCTTCACGTCCGTGCTCGAGCAGGTGGGGGCGCGCGTCGAGCGGCACGCCGACAGCACCACCGTCGAGGGCCCGCGCGAGCTCGTGGGCGTCGACGTGGACATGCACGACATCTCCGACACCGCGATGACGCTCGCCGCCCTGGCTCCTCTCGCCAAGGGGCCGACCCGCATCCGCAACATCGCGAACATCCGCATCAAGGAGACCGATCGCCTCGCCGCCATCGCTACGGAGCTCGAGCGCCTGGGCCAGGGCGTGACGCAGGGTGACGACTTCATCGTCATCGAGCCGCGGCCGCTACGTCCGGCGACCGTCCACTGCTACCACGACCACCGCATCGCGATGTGCTTCGCCGTTCTCGGGGCCGCCACGGGCGCGGTGACCATCGAAGATCCAGCCTGCGTGGCCAAGACCTACCCCGGATTCTGGGACGACCTCGGCGCTTGCTACGCCGGAGCTGGCATGCCGGTGCCGTTTTGAGGACTGCCCTGGCTCGGACGGGGGCGGGGTGCTAACCCTACGTAAGGACGAGGGTTTTGGCACTATTTCGAGTCCGTTCGGGTGAAAACTCGAGCGGATTGGATTAGAGAGCTGGTTCTTCCTGGTAGAAGACCCTTCAAGATCGTGTGAGCAAGTCGTTGAACAGAACTTCGAGTGCAGGGCCGCCATGGCGGGTTTGAGCATCATCGGGTCCGGGCACTACGTTCCCGGTCGCCCTTACACGAACCACGATCTCGCGAAGGTGCTCGACACCAACGACGAGTGGATTCGCCAGCGGACCGGCATCGCTCAGCGGCACTTCGCGGCGCCCGAGCAGGGCGCGTCGCACCTGGCCGTGCCTGCGGCCGAGCGTGCGCTCGAGTCGGCGGGGCTGACGCCGAAAGACATCGACTACGTCCTCTTCAACACGATGACCCCGGATTACCTCTTGCCAGGGTCCGGGCCCATCCTCGCCTCCAAGCTCGGCTGCTCGCAGATCCCCGCGCTCGACCTGCGCAGCCAGTGCGCGGCCATGCTCTACACCTTCCAGGTGGCCGACTCGCTGATTCGGAGCGGCGCCGCGCGCCGTATCCTCATCGTCGGCGCCGAGGCTCACGCCCCGCTCATGCCGTGGGACTGGGACGTGCTCGAGGGCAAGACCGACAAGCGCCCCTCGGCAGAGAGCTTCGAGCTTGCGACGCGCCACCGCGGCTGGTCCATCATCTTCGGTGACGGCGCGGGTGCGCTGGTCGTCGAAGAGGGCCAGGAGGGCGCGGGAGTGCTTGCCGTGGATCTCCAGGCCGACGGGCGACAGGTGGACCTCCTCTGCGTGCCGACCGGGTTCCGCCGCGGCCATTATCGCAAGCCGAGCGACGACACGGGCGACTCGCTCTTCCTGCGGATGGAGGGCCGTGAGGTCTTCAAGCACGCGGTGACGAAGCTGCCGAAGTCGATCTCTGCAGTCTGCGAGCGCGCGGGCGTGAAGGTGTCCGACGTGGATTGGTTCGTCGCGCATCAGGCGAACCAGCGCATCAACGAGGCGGTCTGTAACAAGCTCGGGATCTCCCCGGAGAAGATGCCGTCCAACATCGATCGCTTCGGCAACACCTCTGGCGCCACGATCCCGATCCTGATCGACGAGATGCGGCGGGACGGGCGCTGGCAGCCGGGGAAGCTCGTGTGCCTGGTCGCGCTCGGCGCCGGCTTCCACTGGGGAAGCGTCCTGATTCGAACGTAGGGCGACCGCGCTCCGCTCAGGGCTCGCACTCGAGCTGCAGCTGTCCGGAGCGCTGATCGGACGTCGCGTAGTCGGGCTGATTGGAGCCGTCGAAGCGCAGGCTCGTCATGTCGTCCGCGTTCTCCAGCGTCAAGAGCCCGCTCTCCGGACAGAGGCCGCTGCAGCGCTTGAACGTGTCGAGCGTGTAGGCGAGCTCACTCCCGTCCACGTCGAGGTTGCCGCTCCCGGTCACTTCGACGCAGCCGCTGCCGGGCACGTATCTGATCTCGTAGGTGACGTCTCGGTGCACGATCGAGCGCTCCCCCACCACGCTGCTGTTCGAGGTGACGAACAGGCGTCGCTCGCTCTCTCCGAGCGCGCTGCGAGTCATCTCGAGGTCGAACACGACGTCCCGGCCGCTCGCGGTAAGCTCGTTCGAGCGGACGCTCACGGTGAGCTCCCTCGCGCTGACGGCGTAGCCGACCTCGAGCTCGCCGCTGAGATCGCGCAGCCCGAGCGGCCCCGAGCAGCCCTCGAGCACGTAGGTGACCTCAGCGCCGGCCGCGGTCGCGCTCGCGCAGCCCGGAGGCGAGAAGTAGCGATCGACGGAGCCCGCGGCGCGCGCCGCGATGAGCTCGGGCTCCGTCGGGTCCGGCGGTGGACCGACGGTCAAGAAGTCGCCTCCGTCGTCTGCGGCGACCTGGTCCGCCGCGTCACCCGCGACGTACCCGCCGCCGACGTCCGCGTCCGTGGCGTAGAACTCGTCTTCGGTGAACGAGGGGTCGACGCCGAAGTCCGCGTCGGGTTCCGCCTCGCCGCAGCCGAGCGCGAAGAACGTGGGGAGCACGAACGCGATGCTGACGGAGCGATTCATGTCGCTCTAAGTTTTGGTCGCCGGGTCCTCGCGCAACCGACCAAATCGGCGCACCGCGGCGGCAATTGGCGCGTGCCTCGGCGGCGGTGCGCGTCACGCCCGCACCGTGGCGCGCCCGTCAGTTTTGCTCGACCGTGACCATGCCCACCGCGAGGCGCCGTAGCGCCTCCAAGCTGCGACGCTGCCAGTGCAAGCTCGACTCGGCGAGCAGGCGGATCTTGTACGGGCGCGGGTCGTTCTTCACCGTGTCGATCCAGGTGACGAAGGCCTTGAAGCAGCTCGAGTTCATGAAGCTCAGCTTGCGCAGATCGCAGGTCACTTCCGGCACGCTGAGGCGCTGCGCCTCGCCGTGCACGCGCTTCAAGTAGTCGTTCAGCTCCGTGATCGCGCTCATGTCACCCGTCCCGGTGAACGTGACCTTGAGGCGATCCTCCTCCAGGCTCGGCTCGAGCGAGAGCGCCGAGGTCGCGACGCCGTCGAGCAAGAGGTCCCTCACGTGGGGGCTCCTTCCGTGAAGGCGGCTTCGACTCGCACCACCACGAGCTCGCCGTCGATGCGATGCTCGACCAGCATCTCGCCCTCGGCGCGGATGCGCACGAGGCCGAGCCCGGAGCCGAACGGGCGCCGCGCGCTCTCGGCGATCGCCGAGTCGTAGTGCGCGACCGGGTCGGACGCGGAGGCGAGCGCGTCGACACGCTTCTGGAGATCCTGACGGTGCTCGCTCGAGGCGTGGTTCTCGGTCCCGAGCGTGACGCGGTACCCGGCCTCGCTCGGCGCGAGCTCGAAATGGAACCGCCCCTGGCCCTGCGAAGTGTACTTGACGATGTTCTCCATCAGTTCGTATGCGGCGAGCTCGAGCCGCGAGATCGCGTCCGCGTCGGCGATGTACTTGCGGCTGAGCTCCTTCACGAAGCGCGAGACGCTGGCGACGTGCTCCGCGCTCGGATCGAAGCGAAACGAGACGCTGAGAGCCGGGTCGGGAGGAGGACGCATGAGGCGGCGAGCTAGTTGATGAACAGGACCTGGCTCACGGTTCCGGGCAAGCCGGCGAAAGGCGGCATGGATGCCTCTTTCAAGACCTCGGCGACGCAGTTGGCCGTCGAGGTGCCCGCGAAGGGCGGCTCGCTGATCGTCACTCCGGACACCTTGCCGCTCGACTGAAACGCGATCACGGCCGTGAGCTTGCCCGTGGGGCCGCCGGGCTCCTTGCACCTGGCTGCGCCTACCAGCACCGGCGCGACCGCCTTCTTGGCGACCGCGGGATCGAAGCGCGAGGCGGTCTCTCCGCCGTTCTTGTTCGAAGCATCCTTCGCGCCGGCAGCGAAGAGCTCGGCGAAGCCCGCCCCCGGCGTGGTCTGGACCCCTTGCGGGTTCGCGATCGGATCCGATCCGCTCGGCGGGGACGACTCGCTCGTCGGGGTGGAAGGCGTGGACGGCCGAGTCTCCGTCGGCGGCGTCGTGGTAATGGCGGGGGCCGGAGGAGGCGCCGCGGGAGCAGGAGGGGCGTCCTTGCCGCCGGCGAGCGCGATCGCGATACCCGCCGCAGCGGCGACAGCCACCAGGATGCCGATGACGAGCGGCGCCTTGCTGCGCGGCTTCGGGAAATCGAGATCGGTGCTGCTCGCGATCGGGGTCGCGAACGTGGGACCAGTCGGCGTGAACGCGGGGCTCGGAGCGCGCGCCGGAACCGGAGCAGGCGCCGCCACGGGGAACGAAGCGGGCGCAGGGGCCGCGGG
>JAEZYO010000225.1 GCA_023419055.1 Pseudomonadota bacterium
ACCAAGCTCTGGTCGAAGAAGCTCGCCGAGGTCCACTTCTGGATCGGGACGCTCGGGATCCTGGTCTACATCGTCGCGATCTACGCGGCCGGCGTGACGCAGGGCCTGATGTGGCGCGCCTTCGACGAGACGGGTCGCCTCGCCTACCCCGACTTCATCGAGACCGTGGTGCGCGTCGTGCCGATGTACTGGGTCCGCGCCATCGGCGGCAGCCTGTACGTCGCCGGGGTGGTGCTCGCGTTCGTGAACCTGCTCATGACCTGGCGCACGCGCCCGGCGCGCTACGACGAGCCCGTCTTCTCGGCGCCTGCGCTTCAGGCGGCCGAGCCGGCTCGCCCTCGGCTCGTCATCCCTCGCCACTCCACCATGGCCGATAGCGGGCACGCGATTCGCTACTTCGCCGAGGCGGCTTGGCACCGCTTCTGGGAGCGCAGGCCGCTCCGCTTCACGATCTTCGTGACGGTGGCGGTGGCGGTGGCGTCACTGCTCGAAATCCTGCCCACCTTCCTGATCCGCTCGAACGTGCCGAGCATCGCGTCCGTCCACCCGTACACGCCGCTCGAGCTCGCCGGCCGCGACATCTACGTGAGCGAGGGCTGCTACAACTGCCACTCGCAGATGGTGCGGCCGATCCGCGCCGAGACCGAGCGCTACGGCGAGTACTCGAAGCCGGGTGAGTTCGTCTACGATCACCCCTTCCAGTGGGGTTCTCGCCGCATCGGCCCCGATCTCCACCGGGTGGGCGGGAAATACCCGGATCTGTGGCACGTGCGGCACCTCCAAGATCCGCCCTCCACGAGCCCGCGCTCCATCATGCCGCCCTACCCCTGGCTCCTGAGCGACGATCTCGATTTCGGCAGTATTCAACACAAGGTCGACGTGATGGCGATGCTGGGGGTGCCCTACGGCGAATCGGTCAACCGGGCCGAGTCCCAGGCGCGCGAGCAGGCCCAGGCGGTGGCGGCCTCCATCGCCGAGCAGGGCGGCCCGCGCGGCCTCGAAGGCAAGCAAATCGTGGCGCTGGTCGCCTACCTGCAGCGGCTCGGCACCGACATCAAGAAGCTCCCCCCGGTCAAGGCGGCGCCGCAGGGCGAACCTCGAGCGCAGAAGGACGCGCCCCAGGCAGGAGGAGCAATCGCGACGAAAGGAGTCGTGCCGTGAAGCTCAGTGACGTGATGTCGAGCGCTGGCCTTTCCGTCTACGCGGAGGTCGCGCTGGTCCTGTTCCTCGTCGTCTTCGCCGGCGTGGCGGTGAAGCTCTTCCTCGGGAAGCCTGATCCGAGCCTCGCGCGGCTGCCGCTCGAGCAGGACTCCACGGAGGGCGAATGACCATGAACGACTCCCTTCCGAACGCCGAGGCCGACGAAGAAAAGCTGCTCCACCACGAGTACGACGGGATTCGCGAGTACGACAACCCGCTCCCGGGTTGGTGGAAGAAGATCTGGTTTCTGAGCTTCCTCTTCTCGATCGGGTACTTCGTTCACTATCACCTGACCGGTAACGGGAGCTCCGTCGAGCAGGACTACACGCTCGAAATGAGCGCGGCGCGTGAAGAGCGAGCCAAGGCGCTCGTCGGGGCGAAGGTGACGCCCGAGGGGCTCGAGAAGTTGATGGCCGATCCGGCGCTGATGGGCGACGCGTCGCGCCTCTTCACCGAGCGCTGCGCGCCGTGTCACGCCGATCGCGGCCAGGGCTTGATCGGACCGAACCTGACCGACAAGTACTGGCTCCACGGCTCGGGGAGCCTGATGGACATCTACGAGCTCGTGAACCAGGGCGTACCGGACAAGGGCATGCCGGCCTGGGGCACGCAGCTCAGCCCGGCGGAGGTGCAGAAGCTCGCGGCGTTGGTCGGAAGCTTCCGTGCGCTCGACCTGCCGGGTAAGGCCCCCCAGGGCGTGCTCGTGTCCGCGAAGCAGTGAGCCGAACATGGCCGCCATCGCCAAAGAACGCGTGCTCCCCACGCTGAACCCCGACGGAACGCGGCGCCGCTTGCGTCCCACGTTGTCCCGAGGTCGCTGGTACCGGGCTCGCCGGGCGGTCGCCTACGCGCTGATGCTCCTGTTCCTCGTGGTGCCGTGGCTCGAGATCGGCGGGAGACCTCTTTTGAGGCTCGACATCACGCACCGCCAGTTCGGCTTCTTGGGCCGCACGTTCCTGCCCACGGACGGTGCGCTCCTGATGCTGCTGCTGCTCGCGATCTTCATCGGCATCGTCTGGCTGACGGCGCTCGTCGGCCGCGCGTGGTGCGGGTTCGGCTGTCCGCAGACGGTGTACCTCGAGTTCCTCTTCCGGCCGATCGAGCGCTTCTTCGAGCGCGGGAGCGGCGCCAAGAGCCCGCTGCGGCGCGCCGCGAAGCAGCTCGCCTTCGCGGCGCTCTCGGTGCTGCTCGCCAACGTCTTCCTCTCCTATTTCGTCGCGCCGAAGACGTTGCTCGGCTGGCTCGGGCAGTCGCCTCTCGAGCATTTCACGCCGTTCCTGGTGGTCGCGGTCACGAGCGCGCTCGTCTACGCGGACTTCGCGTACTTCCGCGAGCAGATGTGCACCGTGGCCTGCCCGTACGCGCGCCTGCAGTCGGCGCTGCTCGACGCGGACTCGCTGGTCGTCGGCTACGACGCTCGACGCGGAGAGCGCCGCGGCCGCGGTAAGGACCGAACGAACCTCGGAGACTGCATCGACTGCGGCGCCTGCGTCGCGACGTGTCCGACGGGCATCGATATTCGTGACGGCTTGCAGCTCGAGTGCATCGCGTGCGCCCAGTGCGTGGACGCGTGCGACCGCATCATGACCCGAGTGAAGAAGCCGACGGGCCTACTTCGCTACGCCTCACCAGGCTGGTTCGAGACCGAAAAGCCCTGGCGCCTCGCTCGACTGCGCACCGTGATCTACCCGGCGATTCTCCTCGCCATCGCTGTCGCGCTGTTCGCTTTCAGCGCCGGGGCGGCGCGGGCTCAGGTGACGCTCCTGCGCGGGACAGGAGCCCCGTTCGAACGACAGGGCGACGAGATCGTCAATCAGATCCGGCTCAAGATCGAGAACCGCGGCTCCGACTCACGCCGCTACCACCTCGCGCTCGAGGGCGCCCAGGGGGTGCGCTTGATCGCTCCGATGAACCCGCTCACCGTTCCGGGCGGAGAGCAGCGAGTCACGAGCGTCTTCGCGCTCGCCCGGCCCACGCAGTTCCAGAACGGTGAGCTCGACGCCACGCTCAGGGTTCGCGACGACGTCGACTTCGATCTCGGCTTGCCGTGCCGCCTGCTCGGCCCGCAGTCACCCGCGGGAGATACACGATGAAGACACTGACTGAGCGCGTCTGGGATGGGCGCTGGGCCCTCGCTCCGGTGGCCCTGCTGCTCGGGTGCGTCGGAGGGCTCGCCGCCATGGCGTCGATCGCCGCCGACGATCCCTCGTTTTCGCTCGAGCCGCGCTACTACGACAAGGCCGTCCACTGGGACCAGGAGCAAGCCCGAAAGGCCGAGAGCGCGAGGCTCGGCTGGAAGCTCGAAGCTCGCGTCGCGCCCGCGGAGAGGGGCTCGAAGCTCTTGGCCGTGGTCACGAGAGCCGACGGGAGCCCGCTCACCGGCGCTCGGGTCGAAGTGGAGGCCTTCGCGAACGCTCGCGCCGGCGAGATCCGGCGCCTACGCCTCGAGCCGGGCAAGCCAGGCGAGTACGCGGCTCGCCTCGACGCGGCGCGCCCCGGGCTCTGGGAGTTCCGCTTCCAGGTCGAACACGGCGGCGCTCACTATGCCACGGTCGCCCGCGCCGACGTCGGGAGCGGACGATGACTCCGGCGGTGCTCTTGCCCGTAGCGCTCGCGAGCCTGCTCGGCAGCGTGCACTGCGCCGGGATGTGCGGTGGATTCGTCGGGGCCTACGCCGGCGACGGTGCCCGGCGGGGCATGGCGAGCCACCTTGCCTACAACACGGGCAGGCTCGTGACGTACACGACCATCGGCGCGCTCTCCGGAGCGCTCGGCGGCGCGCTGGACGTCGCGGGTCAGAGCGTGGGGCTCGGGCGAGTGGCAGCCGTCTTCACCGGCGTCACCCTCGTGCTCTTCGGAGCGGCTCGCCTGTGGCGCGGCCCACGTCTCATCACGCTTCGCTCGAGCGAGCCGCGAGGCCCGGTGCGCGTGCTGGGAGCGCTGCTCGCGCGGGTTCACGCGCAGCCGCGCGCGCTACGCGCTCTCTTGCTCGGGCTCGGAACGACGCTCCTCCCTTGCGGCTGGCTCTACTCGTTCGTCGCCGTCGCGGCGGGCAGCGGGAGCGCGGTACACGGCGCCGCGCTGATGGCGGCGTTCTGGCTCGGCACCCTGCCGGCTCTCTTGGGGGTCGGGCTGTCGTTCGGTTGGCTCGGAGCTCGGCTCCGCGCTCACCTGCCCCGGATCGCCGCACTGACCTCGGTGGTGCTCGGGCTGGTCACCCTGGGGCTTCGGGCCCTCCCGTCTACCTCCGAGGAAGCGGGGCCGGCGCAGGTGGTCGACTGCCCCTTCCACGAGTCGAGCGCGCCATGACGACCGCGGTCATCGAGAGCGTTCTCCCGAGCCGCGCGGCGAGGCACTGCGCGCATTGTGGCAACGCCGTCGAGCTCGACGCTGCAGGCGATGACGAGCTCTTCTGTTGCACGGGCTGCAGAACGGCTCACGCCTTGATCGCGAGCGCGGGGCTCGGTGCGTATTACGCGCAGCGTGACGGGTCGCTCGGGCTCGCACCGCAAACGGCGCGAAGCTACGCGGAGTTCGACGAGGCAGGCTTCCGAAACCGCTACGTCTCGAGCTCCGCAGAAGGCGAGAGGCTCGAGCTGTTCCTCGAAGGCCTGCATTGCAGCGCGTGTGTCTGGCTGCTCGAGCGGCTCCCCAAGCTCGTGGACGGCGTGTCCCGCGCGACGCTGGACGTCGGTCGCGGGGCCCTGGAAGTAAGCTTCGACCCCGAGCGCACGCGTCCGAGCGCGATCGCCCGCACGCTCCACGGTCTCGGCTATCCCCCGCACCCCGCCGCCGCGGGGCGGAACGCCGCTCAAGGCGAACGAGAGCGGGGTCTGCTCGTCCGCATCGGTGTCGCGGGCGCTCTCGCCGGCAACGTGATGCTGATGGGGCTCGCGCTCTATAGCGGCGAGCACCACGGCATGGAGCCCGCTTTCCTCGCGCTCTTTCGCTGGGGCAGCCTGCTGCTCGCCTTTCCGTCAGTCTTCTACTGCGCGGGCGTCTTCTTCGAGGGCGCCGCGAAGGCGCTCCGGCATCGCGCGCCTCACATGGACCTCCCGGTCAGCATCGGGATCCTGGTCGGGTTCTCGGGCAGCCTCTGGAACACCCTGCAGGGTCGGGGTGACGTCTACTTCGACTCCATCACGGTGCTGATCTTCTTGCTGCTCGTGGGGCGCTACCTCCAGCAGAGTCACCACCGGCGCGCCACTCGCGCGGCCGAGCTCGTCGCCGCGCTGGCTCCGGATCGCGCTCACCTCGTGAAGGACGGCGAGGTGCGGGACGTCTCGCCGGAGACGCTCGAGGCGGGCTCCGAGATCGAGGTTTTGCCCGGCGAACGGGTGCCCGCGGACGGCGTCGTGCTCGAGGGCTCGTCGAGCCTCGACACTTCGTGGCTCACGGGAGAATCACTGCCGGAGCTCGTCACCCCCGGCGCGCCGGTACAGGCCGGGAGCCAGAACCTCTCGAGCGTGCTCCGGGTGCGCGTGGAAGCGAGCGGCGCCCGCACGCGACTCGGACGCTTGCTCGAGAGCGTCGAGCGAGCACAGCGCGAGCGCGCACCCATCGTGCGCCTCGCCGATCGCGTCGCCGGCTACTTCGTCTTCGTCATCCTCGGGCTCGCCGCGCTCACCTTCGCACTCTGGCGCTGGCTCGACCCGGGCCACGCTCTCGACCACACGGTCGCGCTCCTGGTGGTGACTTGCCCGTGCGCCCTCGGCATGGCAACGCCCCTCGCCGTGAGCGTCGCGCTGCGCCGTGCAGCGAAGGCCGGCATCCTCTTCAAAGGCGGCGAGTTCATCGAGGCGCTCGCTCGTCCCGCGACGATCGCCTTCGACAAGACCGGCACCCTCACCGTCGGTCGCCTGGAGCTTCGCTCGTTCGTGGGTGATTCGAGCGCGGTCCCGCTCCTTTTGGCCGCAGAAGCGCGCTCGTGCCACCCGATCGCGCGCGCGGTTTCACGCGCGTTCCGGGAGACGCAGGCCCCCGTCGCGAGCACCATCGAGGAAACGCCCGGAGGCGGCGTGTGCGCGCTGGTGGAGGGTCGCGAGGTCCTCGTGGGCTCGCTCGAGTTCGCGGAGGGGCGAGGCGCTCGCGTGCCGGCTTCCCTCCGCGAGGAGCTCGCTCGCGTCACGAGCGCGGGTACGACGTCACTCGTCGTGGTCATCGACGGCGAAGCACGGGGCGTAGCAAGCTTCGCTGACCAGCTCCGCGACGACACCCGCGAGAGCCTCGAGGCGCTCCGCGAGCTCGGCTACCGAATCGCCGTTCTCTCGGGTGATCGCCCGGAGGTGGTGACGAAGGTGACGGGGGACCTCGGCGCCCTGGTAGAAGCCAGAGGCGGCATGACCCCCGAGTCCAAGCTCGCCTGGGTCGAGGGCGCGCAGAAGAGCGGCCCCGTGGTCATGGTGGGCGACGGAGTGAACGACGCCGCCGCGCTCTCGGCCGCGGACGTCGGGATCGCCGTGCATGGCGGCGCCGAAGCCAGCCTGGCAGCGGCCCATGTCTTCACCACCGAGGGCGGCGTCAGCCGCGTGCTCGAAGCCGTGCGAGGGGCGCGCCGCACGCTCCGGGTGATCCACGCGGGGCTCACGCTTTCGCTCGCGTACAACGCCGCCGGCGTCGCCCTGGCAATCACGGGTCACCTGTCGCCGCTCGTGGCGGCGATCTTGATGCCCGTTTCGTCCCTCACGGTCGTCAGCCAGGCGCTCTACGCTAGGAGCTTCGACCGGGATCGAAGAGGTACTCCATGAGCGTGTTGTTCGTGATCCTCCCTCTGGCGCTCGTCTTGTCCGCGGGGGCAGCCTTCGCCTTCGTCTGGGCCACACGGCGCGGCCAGTTCGACGACATCGAGACCCCTGCCGTGCGCCTGCTGTGTGACGAGCTCCCCGAAAGCGGCGAGCGGCAGCCGGAAGCGGGAGCCTCCGACCTCGGGTAGAGTGCGGGGCGTGACGAGCCCCGGCAGCCTTTCTTCGATTCTCCAGCGCCTCCTGACCTTCGGGGCCCTCGGAGGGCTCGCCGCGGGCGGCGCCCTCTGGGCGCTCGGCGAGACGCGGGCTGCCGAGCTGTGCTGGGCCGCGACGACCGCGCTGGTGCTCGCTCCTAGCGCCTGGTCCGTCCTGCGCGCCCTGGGCCGCCGCGAGACCGGCGTGGACGTCATCGCGCTCCTCGCCATGCTCGGCTCGCTCCTGCTCGAGGAGTACCTCGCGGGAGCCATCATCGCGGTGATGCTCCGGGGGGGCGAAGCCCTCGAGGACTACGCCGCGCACCGGGCGCGCCGCGAGCTCGAAGGGCTGCTCGAGCGGGTCCCGAGTCAGACGCATCGCCGCGAGGGCGAAGAGCTCGTCACCGTGCCGATCGAAGAGGTGAAGCAGGGAGATCTGCTGCTCATCAAGCCGGGGGAAGTGATCCCGACCGACGGCGTCCTCGTCTCGGAGCTCGCCATCCTCGACCAGAGCGCGCTGACTGGCGAGTCGAAGCCCGTCGAGCATCGCGCGGGAGCCCTGCTTTCGAGCGGCGCCTCGAACACGGGTGCCCCGTTCGAGCTCCGCGCATCCGCGACCGCCGCCGCGAGCACGTACGCCGGGATCGTCCGCCTGGTGAGCGCCGCCGAGAGCTCGAAGGCGCCCTTCGTTCGCCTCGCCGATCGCTACGCGACCTGGTTCTTGGCGCTGACCGCGCTGCTCGCCCTCGGAGCCTGGGCGCTCTCTGGGCAAGTCGAGCGCGCTCTCGCGGTGCTGGTGGTAGCGACGCCCTGCCCGCTCATCATCGCCGCGCCTGCCGCCATCATCGCCGGCGTCTCCCGAGCCGCACGCCACGGCGTGATCGTGAAAGGAGGCGGGCCACTGGAGGCGCTCGCGCGCATGTCGCAGCTCTTGCTCGACAAGACCGGTACGGTCACGACCGCAGTGCCGGTGGTCACGAGCGTGGAGCGCTTCGGCTCGCTCGCCGCCGACGAGCTCTTGGGGCTCGCGGCCTCGGTCGAACAAGTCTCGGTGCACCCTTTTGCGCCGGTGATCGTGAGCGAAGCCCATTCCCGCGGCCTCACGTTGAGCTTCCCCGAGCGCGCCCGCGAAGAGCCGGGCTCCGGCGTCGAAGGCAGCGTGGACGGGCGAAACGTGCGCCTCGGGCAGCTGGATTGGGTCGCGACGAGCCCGGAGCGGCCCTCGGCGCTGCGCTCGATCGAGACCAGGACCGCGGTCGAAGGCTCCTCGAGCGTCTTCGTGTCCGTGGACGGAGCGCTCGAAGGCGCCATCATCCTCCAAGATCAGATAAGGCCGGAGGCGCCTCGCACCCTGCGCGAGCTCAGGAAGCTCGGCGTCGCGCACCTTCACATGGTCACGGGTGATCATCCGGACGTCGCCGAGCTGATCGGTGACGCCGTCGGGGTCGATCGAGTGTTCGCGGAGCGCACGCCGGCCGAAAAGGTCGAGGTGGTCGAGCTCGTGCGCCGCGAGGGGACGACGGCGATGGTGGGCGACGGCATGAACGACGCGCCGGCCCTGGCCCTCGCCGACGTCGGCATTGCGATGGGGGCTCGGGGGGCGGCGGCGGCGGCCGAAGCCGCGGACGTGGTCCTCACGGGCGATCGCCTCGATGGGCTCCTCAACGCCGTCCGCATCGCGCGCCGGACGCGGCGCATCGCGCTCGAGAGCGTCCTTGCAGGGATGGCCCTGTCACTCGTCGCGATGGGCGCCGCGGCGCTCGGCTACCTGAAGCCGGTTTACGGCGCGGTCCTGCAAGAGCTGATCGACGTCGCGGTCATCTTGAACGCGCTGCGCGCCCTGGGCGGCAGTGATCTGGCGTCCCGGGGCGGCCCGACCGCGCAGAAGCTCGCGCGCGAGCTCGAGGCCGAGCATCACGAGCTCTCGCAGCTGATCGCGGAGCTCCCCGCATTGGCGGCGCGCCTCGACGCGCTCGAGCCCGCGGCCGCGCGCGAAGAGCTCCGCCGCGTGGCGAACCTGCTCACCGGAAGGCTCATACCGCACGAACGTGAGGAGCAGGAGACGGCGTATCCGCTGATCGCTCGCATGATGAAGGACGAGGACCCGACGGGGCCCCTGATCCAGACGCACCACGAGATCCAGCGGCTCACGCGGCTTTACGGCAGGCTCGTGGACCGCCTACCGCACGAAGGACCAGGGCCCGAAGATCTGCGCGATCTGAGGCGCGCCCTCTACGGGCTTCACGCGATCTTGGTGCTGCATTTCGCCCAAGAAGAGGAGGTTTACTCCGTCCTCGACGAGTGAGCCGCGACGGCCGGCTCCTCGAGGGAGTCTCCGAGCGCGCGGAGCGCGTCCACGGTGGTAAAGAC
>JAEZYO010000242.1 GCA_023419055.1 Pseudomonadota bacterium
GAGGTGCGTACTCGTTCGGGTCGCGCTTCGAGAACGAGGTCGGCTCGAACCCGGAGGAGCTCCTGGCTGCTGCCGAAGCGGCCTGCTACTCCATGGCGCTGTCGGCCGCGCTCGAACGCGGCGGCACGCCTGCTACCAGCGTGAAGACCGAGGCCGCGTGCACCATCGAGAAGGTGGGCGAAGGCTTCAAGATCACGACCATGAAGCTCGTGGTGCGCGCCAGCGTTCCGGGGCTCGATGCGGACGCGTTCAAGAAGGCGGCAGAGGCCACGAAGGAAGGGTGTCCGGTTTCTACCGCGCTCAAGGGCAACGTCGATCTTCAGCTCGACGCGGCTCTGGTTTGATCGACGCTACGGGAGGACTTCCGGGCCGGCGTCGTAGAGCGACGCAATGGCGCACGGGCCGAGCGCTTCGTCGTACACGCGGAACTCATCGTAGCGCCCGTGGTACGTGTGGTCGTTCTCCCACTGTGACTGCCCGAGCCAGTCGTAGAGATCCTCTACTTCGGAAAGCGCCATGCTGACGGCAACGCTACCGAGCAGGGCGCTGTCCAGAAAGAGCGAGATACTCTCACGGCTCCGAAAGACCACGTCGAGCTGATGGAGCTTTCCCTCCGTCAGCTCGACGTTCGGTGGTAAGGTGGACCGTCCCCATCGAGGGTGTGCGCGCTTCCACGGCGATACCGGCGCCATCGAAAGGGATCAGAGCGACGTAGCTGTCGCCCTGATCGCGTTGCTCGACTCCCTCGCCGAGCCGGCTCACGCCGAAGTCGAAGACGCGCTTGGACCCCGCACCGCCGTCCCAGATCGTCCACACGACGAACGTCGCGTCCTCGAGCTCCGAGACGAGCCCGTTCGGGAGATCGACGAAGTCGTCTTCACCGTCCAGGGTGAGTCGACCGCTCTGATCGAGGACCGCTCCGCCGAGGAGCTCTCCGTCCTGCCCACCGACCTCGTCGATCACGACGGTCGATGCGCCGTCGAAGCGATAGCGATGAATGAGGCTCACTTCGGTCGGCGCCTCACGAGGAGCGCACTCGTTCGGCTCCCCGCCTGCGCCTCCTCCGGGGTCGCCGCCCACTCCGTCCGCACCTCCGCTGCTCGGAAAGCGCTCGCACCGCCTTCACCCGACGTACCGGCAGGGCCGCTTCCTGCACCCGCTTGCGGCGGGAGGTCGCTGTCCACTCGGCCGATCGAGAGATCTCCCGATGAGGCGCACGCCAGCGCGAGGCTCGCGCCGAGCGCCATCAGCCATGAAATGGCGGTCCGCGTCTGCACGCCGCGCTCGAACCTAGGAGCCGCCTCGAACCCCGGGGCGCTTGCATCTTCGGTGCCGATTCCACTTGACGGGCGAAGCTCATCCCTCGTGAGTGTCCGGACTCGCTGAGCCCGTGCCCAAAAGTGCGGCGCCGCTGGTGAGCGCGTCGGACGCGACGCGATCTCAATTCGAGGCGAGGAGCGCGCTACCGAGAATGACGGCGAAGCGGGCATGGTTTCTCTTTCCAGGGTGACGGCGCCTTGATACTGACGGCGGATCCATGACCTTGCGATATTCGTTCAGGCGCTCTCCGGCATCGATTGCAGCACTCGTTCTTCTCTCCAGCGCTACAAGCCTCGGTTTGGGGGCGTGTAGTGATGGAGACGACGACGATGCTCCCGTGGGCGAGGCAGGGGCCGACGGCTCGAGCGGCGGTGATGCGGGAGAAGGCAACGAGGCCGGAGCGAGCGGCGCGGCGTCAGGAGCTGCTGGCGCACCAGGCGCTGGAGGAGCGCAGAACGGCACGGGCGGCGAGGGTAACCACGGCGACGCGGGCGGGAGCTCCGAAGGTGGTGCTCCGGGTGTAGGCGGCGACGGCGCAGGCGGTACCGCTGGAGAGGGCGGACAGGGTGGAGACTCGGAGCTCCCCGATGACGGCGCGGACGATGCTTCCTCGGCGCGCTATCGCCTCATGCATCGAGGTTCCGGCAAGTGCGGCAGCATGTCCGCAACGAAGTCCCTCGACGTCGTCGATTGTGACGACGGGGACGACACACAAGAGTTCTACATCGATCCCGGTCAGGCCGGTGGGGTCCGGGTACGCTCCGTGTCCCAGGCGAATCAGTGCGTTCGGCTCTCGGATCAGGGCGCCGTCGCGACCCCCTGCTCGAAGGAGAACGAGCTCGAGTTCGTGAAGCGACCGAACGGTGGCATGCAGCTCAAGAAGGGCAGCGCGTCTTGCTTGATCGAGGTCGCCGGCAAGCTCGGAGCGGGCGCCTGCGATGACGCCGCCGATTGGGAGCCGAAGTCCGCCGGCGTCGACTTCGCGATCGCGGCGACGTTCACGGCCACGACGACTTTCGATGGCTACTCCGTCGACTACCTCCACGACGGCAACCTGCAACTCGGCCTCGACGGGCAGAGCTGGACGAACGCGTGGAACGAGCCCGACCTCCCCGCCACGATCAGCATCGATCTCGGCGCGCTGCGCCAGTTCTCGCGCATCGATTTCTACACGAGCACCGGCTACGAAATCTCGGAGTTCGACATCGATTGGCGCGACGGAGACGACTGGAACAACATCGCGCTCGAGACTGGAAACACCCAGG
>JAEZYO010000299.1 GCA_023419055.1 Pseudomonadota bacterium
GTCCCATCCCCACGCCTTATTCGAATGCTGCAGAGTTCCTTGGTTCTCTTCTCGTCGCCCTCTCGTCAGGAGGATTCGTGATGCGTCGCGCGCGTCTTACATATTTTCAGGCCTTCGTCGGTTGCTCCTCGTTGATCACTGGTTTCGCGCTCACCACCGGCTGCGAACCGGATCTGGATTCGCTCTCGGCGAGCCACGGTGATCTAGACGGAGGCACCGCAGGCAAGGGCGGCTCCGGAGGGTCCGGCACTGGGGGGACCATGAGCAACGGCGGTGACGGGCCCACGCCGCCCGATACTTGCTTCGACGACAAGCGCAACGCCGAGGAGTCGGACGTCGATTGTGGCGGGACCAGCGACTGTCGTCGTTGCGATGCCGGTGGCAACTGCACGGCGAACTCGGACTGCGTTTCCGCCTTCTGTCTCGACAACCGCTGCAGAGAGCCGACCTGCAGGGACGAGGTTCGCAACCAGGGTGAGACGGACATCGACTGCGGCGGCCCCTGTGTCCCGGACAAGCGCTGCGATCTCGACGAAGGCTGCGAGGAGAACAAGGACTGCGAGTCAGGCTTCTGCGACAAGGACGACAGCGTTTGCAAGTCTCACTGCCTGAGCGGAAAGAACGACGGCGATGAGACGGGCGTCGACTGTGGCGGCCCCACCTGCGATGAGTGCGAGACTGGGCAGGCCTGCGTGGACAACGCCGACTGCAAGAGCGATCTGTGCCTCAACGAGGCCTGCGCGGATCCCTCGTGTGACGACAACCTCTTGAACGGCGACGAGACCGACAAGGACTGCGGCGGCTCCTGCTCTGCGTCGACGCGCTGCGCGCTCGGCGACAACTGCGAAATCGCGAACGACTGCGATAGCTACGTCTGCGACGACAACGAGTGCGTCGAAGACGACCCATTCCTGGCGTCGGACGTGATCGACAAGATGGAGGACGGCAACCTCACCATCGCGGAGGAGGGGGGGCGTAGCGGCTCCTGGTACCCGTTCGCGGACAACGATCCCGAACCGAGCACGAACACAATCGCGATGGAGCTCATCCCCACGAAGCGTGGCAGCGGCAGTATTCGCGCGATGCACACGACGGGGACCGGACACAGCGTCTGGGGTGCGGGCGTCGGCTTCGAGCTCCTCGCTGGAACCACGAACACGCCCAAGGCGGGCGCCAAGAAGCCCTACGATGCCTCGCCGTACCGCGGGATCAGCTTCTGGGGGCGCTCGGACACGAGCTCATCGGTCAAGGTGGTCTTCCCGGACAGCTTCTCGGAACGGACCTGGTACGACTGCACGCCGTCGGGCACGTACGAGTACTGCGACAAGCACCTCATCGGCACGGTGACACTGAGCCCCGAGTGGAAGAAGTACGAGGTGTTGTTCGAGGACCTCAAGAACGAGCAAACGACGCCCCGCGAGGAGCTCATCGAAACCGAGCTGATTTCGATCCAGTTCCGAGCGGCTTCGGTCGGTGCTCCCTTCGACTACTGGATCGACGACATCATCTTCCTCCCCGATCAGCCCTGAGCTTCAAGAGGTCAATACCATGCGACACAGTTCAACCGTTCGTTTCTTGACCGCACTCACGGCTCTCACTTGGTCGTCCGGCGCCTTCGCCCAAGAGGACATGAAGGAGTGCGTCTCCGCCTACGAAGGCGCGCAGACGAGCCAGAAGCAGGGTAAGTACGTCGCCGCGCTCGACCAGGCGAAGTTCTGCGCCCAGTCCGGCTGCGGCATCTTGGTGAATGAGTGCCTCAAGCTGTACGAAGACCTGATGCGTGACGTGCCGACGTTCGTGTTCTCGGCGCAGGACGGTGACGGCAAGGAGCTCGTCGACGTCAACGTCACCGTCGACGGGCAGCTCGTGTTCAGCAAGCTCGAGGGCACCGCGCTGCCGCTCGATCCCGGCGCGCACGTCATTCGCTTCGAGGCCGCGGGTTTGCCGCCCGCCGAGGTCAATCACGTGGCGCGCGTCGGTGATCGACACCGCCTGGTCTCGGCGATCTTGGGCGAGAAGAAGAAGGCGGAGGAGCCCGCCCCTGGCGTCCTTCCGCCTGCAGCGCCGAGGCAGCAGCAGGAGCAAGGCGTGCCGGTGGCAAGCTGGGTGCTCGGCGGCGTCGGCGTGCTCTCGCTCGGCGCGTTCACCTACCTCAGGGTGAGCGGTATCTCGGACTACAACAACCTGAACTCCGAGTGCAGCCCCTACTGCGATCCGAGCGAAGTCGACGACATCAAGATGAAGTTTACGGCCTCGTACGTCGCGCTTG
The DNA here is from genome assembly GCA_023419055.1 of Pseudomonadota bacterium. The sequence continues at coordinate 2,270 of JAEZYO010000299.1, forward strand.
GCATCGCGGGCGGTGCCTTGGCGGGCGCGGCGGTCATCTACTTCGCGAGCCGCGGTGACAACAAGGAAGAAGCCGTGCAAGCGTCGGTGATGCCGCTCCCTGGCGGCGGCGCCGCGCGCATCATGAAGCGCTTCTGATCGATGAAGCGCTTCTGAAACGACGAAGCGCTTCTGAACGACGAAGCGCTTCCGCTCGACGAAGCGCTTCTGAACGACGAAGCGCTTCCGCTCGACGAAGCGCTTCCGAACGATGAGCGCTTCTGAACGACGAAGCGCATCCGCTCGACGAAGCGCTTCCGCTCGATGAAAGTGCTTCCGCTCGATGAAGTGCTTCCGCTCGATGAAGCGCTCGTGATCGGTGAAGGGCCCCTTGTGATCGATGAAGCGTTTCTGAACGACGCAGCGCTCTGATCGAGCAAGCGCTTCTGATCATGAAGCGCTCTGATCAACGAAGCGCTTCTGATCGGCGAGGCGCCTGGAACGACGATGCGCCACCGATCAATGGAGCGCTTCGATTCGATGCAGTGCCTCAGTGAGACTTGATTCAGCCTTGGTTTCCGAGGGAATCTGGAGAGACACCGCTGTCACACCCATTATCCTCAGGTTACTTGCGGTCGTTAAGTATCTGCATGACTCGTGCTGCCGGCTGCTGGCTTTCGTTGAGCTTCCTGCTCGCCTGTTCGCCTGAGCCCACGGGACACCTCGCTGTGCGTTACTCGGCGCTCGATCCCGAAATCTCGATCGACGCCAGTGTGCAGCATCAGCACATCACGGGTTTCGGAGCGTCCTCCGCCTGGACGACAACGAGCCTCACTGAAGCGCGTGCGGATGAGTTCTTCTCCGTCGAGAACGGCATCGGCCTCTCTTTGCTCCGGATCCGCATCACGCCGCAGGGAACGACGGACGAGCAATCCACGGCCCTTCAGGCGCAAGCGCGCGGCGTCAAGGTCTGGGCCTCGCCGTGGTCCCCTCCGGGTGAGTGGAAGAGCAACGGCGATCCCGAGAATGGCGGCAGACTGCTGCCCGAGCACTACCAGGACTGGGCGGATCGACTCGCGGACTTCGCCGAAAATGCAGAGGCGGCCGGCATCGACCTCTTGGCGCTCTCCGCGCAAAATGAGCCGGACTGGGTTGCAGATTGGGAGACGTGCGAGTGGACCCCCGAGGAGCTCGTGACTTTCGTGGGTGATTACCTTGGTCCCACGTTCACGGAGCGCGGGCTTTCAACGAAGCTGGTGACCCCCGAGGCGGCGAACTGGGACAGCTTCCCGAGCTACGCCGACGCGATCCTCGAGGACGAGACGGCGCGCGACCTGGTCGACATCATCGCGGTGCACTCGTACGGAGGTGCTGCCTTCGACTACGGCAAGCACGCCGAGAACGGCAAGGAGCTCTGGGAGACCGAAGTCGGCGAGTCAGGGACGTTCGACGACGGCATGGGCTCTGCGATGCGGATGGCGCAGATGATCCACAAGCACCTGACGGTCGCCAAGGTCAACGCCTGGCACTTCTGGTGGCTCCAGCCGAACGGTGGCGTCGCGACTCACAACGAGAGCTTGCTGAACGACGGGAAGATGACCCGGCGGGGTTACGCGCTCGGCAACTACGCGCGCTTCGTGCGCCCGGGAGCGATCCGAATCGGCGCGACCCCGGCGACCTCGGGCAGCGTTCAGTTCACCGCTTTCCAAAACGAGGACTCGGGTCCGATCGTCATCGTCGCGATCAACGGCGCCGCCACCTCGCAGCCGCATCAGTTCCGCTTTCAGGAGCTCGACGTCGAGCTCGGCTCGGTCACCCCTTGGGTCACGAGCGAAAGCGCGGCGCTCGAAGCGCAAGCGCCGATAGAGGTGACCGACCAAGCCTTCACCTACGTGATCCCCGCGTACAGCGTGACCACGCTCGTCACGAGCCTCGACAAGCCGACAATCGGCTCTGGCGGAGCGGGTGGCGAAGGCGGAAGCGGCGAGGGCAATGCAGGTCAGGGAGGCGCGGACGCATCGGAAGGCTCCGCAGGCTCGGGAGGCTCGAGCGGCGCCGGTGGCTCCGGCGCAACAGCGGGCACCTCGAGCGCCGGCACGTCCTCGACGGGCGGAGGCGAAGAATGCTGCACCGCAGCGCCCGAATTCCCGAAGACGCCAAGCGTCTCGTGCATGTGCCGAACGCCGGGCGGGGCGGCGCGTTCCGAGCGAGACTCCGCGCTTCTGTCGATAGGCGCCCTCATCGGCCTCGCCGCCCTTCGTCGGCTTCGCCAGGCACCTCGCGCCTGACCCCGCTCTCCGTCGAATCAAGATGGCCTCGGCGGGGCCAGTCGATCAGACGGGAGAGCTCTCTGCTGAATCAAAGGAGCGGTCTAGATCGGGCCAGGCGAGCCGGAGAGGGCTCTCTGCTGAATCAAGGGAGCGGTCTCGCCCGGGCCAGGCGAGGCGGAGAGAGCTCTCTGCCGAATCAAAGGAGCGGTCTAGATCGGGCCAGGCGAGGCGGAGAGAGCTCTCCGCCGAATCAAGGGAGCGGTCTCGACTGGGCCAGGCGAGGCGGAGAGAGC
>JAEZYO010000336.1 GCA_023419055.1 Pseudomonadota bacterium
GTGCGCGCCTGGGAACGAGCGAACCGGCTGAGCCGTCAGTAGCGGGCGTTACGCCCGCGCCGCTCGCTTCTTCGCCGTAGGCTTGGTTGCCTTCTTCTTACCCGCTTTCGACTTCCCGACCTCTGACTTCGGAGCAGGAGTGGGATACGGCATGTCACCGCGCTTCAACTGGGCGACGAACGCGCTGATGCGCTTGGCGCGCCCCGCCGCCGTCTTCAGGTGATGCATGCGGTACGCGAGCGAGAACAGGTTCTGCCGGTTCAGCGTCCGAAATGTCGCGAGAGCCTTCGGTTCGGCCTCGATCGCGCGCTGCAGATCCTCGGGCACCTCCATCTTGCTGGGTGGAGCGTACGCGGCGTCCCAGCGACCGTCCGCCTTCGCGGCGTCGACGTGTCGCTGCCCGTGCGGCGTCATGCGCCCGGCGTTCGTCAGCCGCTCGACACGAGCGCGGTTGATCTCCGACCAGCGGCTCTTCGGCCCGCGTGGGGTGAAGCGCTGCAGAAACGATTCCTCGTCGTAGGCCTTGCGAATGGCGTCGATCCAACCCCAGCACAAGGCCGCGTCGATCGCCTCATCGTTCGTGACGGAGGGGACCCCCGAACCCTTCTTGTAGATGCGCAAGAAGATCTCGCGCTCGCGGTCATGGTTCTTCTCGAGCCAGGCTTCGAATGCGGCGCTGTTCTTGAAGGAGCGGATCGACTTCGGATCGACCTTCATGTGCCCTCTCCGCGGCGCGCCCGCTCGACGGCCGTGGCAAGCCATCCTCGCACGGTCTTTTCCGGCAGCTCGCCGAGCGACGAGAGCTTCAATCGACGTCCGGTCTTGCCGTCGCCCTCGAGCAGCGAGTCCGGATCTGCATACGTGCCCGGCGGCCCCGGCAGGATCAGGTTCACGTGGCTCTTGTGGCCGCCGATGCCGCAAACCAGGTTGCCGTCGATTTCGTAGAACGGCATGCCCCACTTGAGCGCCGAAACTGCGTCCGGCGCGGCGCGCTCGATCAAGCGTCGTAGCGCTTCCAGGAGGGGCCGCATCGCCGGCGGCTGCTTGGCGAAGAAGCCGTCGACCGGCTTTCCGTAGTCGGCGCGCCGAGCGACCGGGCCAGGCGCCTTCTCGACCGAGGGCTTCTTCGCGGAGGCCTTCTTGGCCGGGGGCTTCTTCGCGGAGGCTTTCTTCGTCGCCATTCGCCGCGAGCATGCCATGACGTGCCGGCGCACGGCGAGCCCCCGTGTATCGCAGAGAAATCATGGCTCGAGCCGGCGCGCAAACTCTCACCTTGGGCCTGCTGAAGGCACCATTAAGCTGCCGAGCTGTCCTCCATGAGGCCCTTTACCGACAAGCCTGCGCCCGAGGTCGTTGTCACGCACCTGAGCCCCGGGCTCCTCATGGGCAAGTTCGAGCGCGTTTGTCTCGCGGTCTGGAAGGGCAAGCCCACTCCCGACCTGTTCGAAGTGCAGCGCGCCGGTCTCGCGGCGGCCGTCGCGGAGAGACCCGGCCAAGCCATCTTCCTCTGCGTCATCGCTGCGAGCGCCGACCCGCCGGAGGACAAGGAGCGACAGGCCTCTGCGAAGATGATCTCCGCGCACGGCAAGAACCTGGCCGCGTGCGCGTGCGTGATCGAAGGCATCGGCTTCCGCGCTGCAGTGACGCGAACGGTCCTGAGCGGCATCAGCTTGCTCATCCGATCGCCCGCGAAGCTGCGCTTCTTCGACTCGGTCGAAAACGCGTGCGCCTGGCTGGAGACCCTCGTGACCCACGGTGAGCTGCGCGGCCTGAACGGCCAGGTCGAGCTCGCCCGCGCCAAGCTGAGTCAGTGACCGGCCTCTTCTCGGTCGACGGCGCGGACGATGCGCTCGTGGAGAGATTCGAGGATCCCCTCGTTTACTCGGATCAATCCCCGGTCGGGCCGATCGAAATCGAGGATCGTGAACACGACCGTCGAGACCAGCGCGCAGAAGGTCATGATCCCGACGATCACACGCCTGCGTGCGATGCCGAAGCCGTAGCCGAGCGCGCCCGCGGTCAGAAGCGTCGAGACGAGCACCAGCACCAAGACGCTCCGCGGGACGCGCGCCGCGCGAGCCGCCCGCTGTAGTCCCTCGAGATCGATGGTCTCGTTCAGTGACTCGACCAGGCGCGCGTTGAGCTCGTTCTGCGGCTCTCTGACCACGGCGTCCCGAACTCGCAGCCACAGGGCGATCTGCAGGTCGTCGACGCGCTCGATCGCGAGCGCCACCCTCTCGGCGTCTCCGTGCGCTTTCAGGAGCTCGAGCCGCTTTCCGAGGTAGTCGCGCAGCAACCGCCGCACCTCGCTGCCGGCATCCCGTGGCAAGAACGTCGAGCGGAGGTAGGTCGTGCCGATGGCGTTCGCCTCTTGCGCGAGCAGGATCCGGCGCGTGTCGTAGCGCTCGGAGGCCAGCGCGAAGGTGAAGCCCAAGAGCAGAGCGACCGTACCGAGGAGCGAGCCCTGCAACACGCCGAGCTCCGACAGCGCCTTCTCCGAAAGTTCGGTTCGCCGGCCCAGCCGAAAGCCGAGCTCCGTAGCGAACAACATCGCCACGAAAAGTCCGAGGCACACATAGCCGGCGTAAAATGAGTGCTCGGTCACGGGATCGCGTTCGGCGAAGCCCTATCGAGCCGCCGCTCGCCTCACCCGTCAACGAGGGAGATCCCACAGGGGAGACACCCTTGGCGTTTACCGTACCACCCTCTCGACATGAGGAAGATTGGTGTCTGGGTGGTGGTCACTCTCTTGGCCGCTTGTAACGAGAAGGTGAGCAGCTCCACGCCGGCGGCTGACTCCGCCGCGGCAGTTCCCTCCGCGGAGCCTGCAGCGAGGCCCTCCGCGAGCTCCGCGACTTCAGGCGGCGCGTGTCTCCGCGAGCTCGACTATCTCGTGCCTCCGACGCGATACGGCGACAGCGACCTGGTGCGCGCTATCGTCGTCGACGGCGACCAGGCGTACTTTCGGAACCTCACGGACGTCTTCAGAGTGCCGCTCGCCGGTGGACGACCGGCGCTGCTCTCGAAAGGCCCCGGGCTGCTGCTCTCCGGGCGGACCGTGCTCTGGGCGTCCGGCGACCGGCTCCTCACCCAGTCCGCCGGGGAGCCCATCTTCATGGGGTCCCCGAAGGGTGGCGGTGCGTGGTCGAGCTTCATCGATCTCACGGCGGCGAAGCTCGGCGGCGGTCGGGACGTCGCGACGCGAATCCTGCAAGGCCTCGGCGGAAAGGCGAGCGCTCCTAAAGCCACTCAGGCCGCCTTCGACGGTGAAACGTTCTATTTCGCCGAGATCACGCGCGGCAAAGGCGCTCAGGCGCCCGCCTCTTCGGTCGTCAAGAGCGTGCCGCTCGCCGGAGGCGAAGCCAAGACGCTCTACACGACGGCGGGTGAAATCGGCGAAGTGACGAGGGCTGGCGATCGCATCGTGTTCGTTCACACGTCGCCGCCGTCCGCGGAGCAGCTCGAGAAGCAGAGGGCAAGGCGTAAGACGAATGAGTTTGCGGCAGCCGCGCGCGGCGAAAGTCATCTAAAAGCGATCCCGCTCGCGGGCGGCGAGGCGCGCGAGCTCATGCGGATCAGTCACTTCATCGCGAACGTGGTCTTGGGCGCGGACGGTAAGAACGTGTACGTCTCGGGCTACGCGAACGAGGACCTGACCAAGCCCGGGATCTTCCGCGTGGACTCGACGAACGGCAGCGTCGAGCAGCTCGATCAGCGGACGCTGCACGGTGCCGCCTTCGTCTCGGGGGAGCGACTGGTCTTCATCGGCGAAGGCAACCTCGAGCCCGGCAAGCTCGAAAGCGGACAGCTCGTTCTCACGAGCGAGCGTCAGGGCAAGAGCTTGTCACGCGCCGCCTGCGTCTCGGATCGCTATACGCTCCACGCCTCCGCGGTGAGCAGCGGGACGGCCCTGCTCGCGCTCTTCGAGAAGGGTGACCCGCCGCTCGCGAGCATCGCCAAGATCCCCCTGCCGTGAACCGAGCCCGAACGACGAGCCACAACGGAAACTTCTGGTTCGCCGGAAAAGCAACATAATTGGCCCCCTCCGCCGGGGGTCGGAATCAGCTCGCGACGGTGAACTTCGTGCAGAAGCCCATTTCGCTCGTCGCTCGCGCCGCGCTGCTGGCACTGCTCGCCGGCTGTAATTCCAACGTGGCTCCTGGTGACGCTCCAGGGTCCAACGGGAGCCAGGGCGGTAGCGGCTCTCAGGTCGGCACCCCGGGAACTCCCGCGGTGTGTTCGGCGGAAGGCGTCCCGCGCACGGCGCTGCGGCGGCTCACGCGCTTCGAGTACGAAAACAGCGCGCGCGACCTGTTGAAGGTGGACGCCAGCGTCGCGAGCGATCTGCCTGCCGACGAGATCACGAACAGTTACGA
>JAEZYO010000373.1 GCA_023419055.1 Pseudomonadota bacterium
CCGAACCATCGGCCCGGGCGAAACGAGGGTCATCATAGATTCACATGGCAACTGAAACCGTCACTACTGAAACCAGCGGAGGCATGGACTCCTTCGCCGCCCTGTTCGAAGCGTCCGTCTCCGGCGGCGAGTTCGGCAAAGAGGGTGAGATCGTCCAGGGCACCGTCGTTGCGGTGCAGCGCGACAACGTCATCATCGACATCGGCGGCAAGAGCGAAGGGATGATCTCGCTCTCCGAGTTCACCGACGCCACTGGCGGAGTCACCGTCAAGGCGGGTGACCGTGTCGACGTCTTCATCGAGAGCCGCGAGAACGACGACGGCCTCGTCACGCTTTCCAAGGAGAAGGCGGACAAGATGAAGGTGTGGGATGAGATCTCGGGCGCGTGCGAGCGCGACGAGCTCATCGAAGGAACGATCAGCCAGCGTGTGAAGGGCGGCCTTTCGGTCACCATCAAGGGTGGCGTCAAGGCGTTCCTCCCCGGCTCTCAGGTCGACCTTCGTCCCATCCGCAACTTGGACAAGCTGATCGGGCAGACCTACCAGTTCAAGGTCATCAAGTTCAACAAGAAGCGCGGCAACATCGTGCTCTCGCGTCGCGTCCTCCTCGAGAAGGAGCGCGACGAGCAGAAGACCAAGACCCTCGAGACGCTCGAGGAGGGCAAGGTCGTCCGCGGCGTCATCAAGAACATCACCGAGTACGGTGCGTTCGTGGACCTCGGCGGCATCGACGGCCTGCTCCACATCACCGACATGTCCTGGGGCCGGGTCAACCACCCCGAGGAGCTCTTCAAGGTCGGCGACGAGGTCACCGTCAAGGTCCTCAAGTACAACGCCGAGACCGAGCGCGTCAGCCTCGGCTTGAAGCAGACCCAGGAAGATCCCTGGAACCACGTCGACGAGGCGTACCCGATCGGCAAGCGCGTGCGCGGCAAGGTCATGAGCCTCACCGACTACGGCGCGTTCGTCGAGCTCGAGCCGGGCGTCGAGGGTCTCATCCACGTCAGCGAGATGAGCTGGACCAAGAAGGTCAAGCACCCCTCGAAGATGATGGAGATCGGGAGCGAGGTAGAGTGCCAGGTGCTCGAGGTCGACGCGCGAGCCAAGCGCATCAGCCTCGGCTTGAAGCAGCTCGAGCCCGATCCGTGGAGCCTCTTCACGGACAAGTACAAGCCCGGCGACAAGATCAAGGGCAAGGTCCGCTCCATCACCGATTACGGCGTGTTCGTCGGCATCGAAGAGGGCGTGGACGGCATGGTCCACAAGACCGACCTCTCCTGGACCGTGAAGGTCAACAACCCCGCCGACCTCTACAGCAAGGGCGACGAGGTCGAGGCCATCATCCTCAGCATCAACCACGACGAGAAGAAGGTCAGCCTCGGCGTGAAGCAGCTGTGGGACGATCCCTGGCAGACGGGCGCGATGGACAAGTTCAAGCCCGGCGCCGTGATCGACGACGCAGAGGTCTTGAGCGTCACGGAGTTCGGCGCCTTCGTCCGCATCGGCGAGGGTATCGAAGGCCTCGTGCCGATCGGCGAGATCCCGCCCTCGGCTCAGGTCACCCGCGGCGAGCGCGTGAAGGCCGAAATCTCGAACATGGACGCGGTGGACCGTCGCCTGACGCTCACCATGCGGAACCCGGGTGACAGCCCGGAGGCCGACCAGTTCCAGGCCCTCAAGCGCGAGACCCACGGCAAGGGTGCAACGCTCGGCGACGTGCTCAAGGAGAAGCTCGAGAGCATGCGCAAGAGCGCGCCGCCGCCGCCCCCGGCCGCGAGCAGCGACGATGACGACGACGACGAGTAATCGATCCGAGGCGGCTCGGTAGCGAGCCCGAGGGGCGAGTCGAAACAACGATTCGCCCCTCGCGTCTTTTGTGGCACATAAGGTGGAGACGTCGCCCCGGCATCACCCGGGGGGTGTGATCCTTGCCGAGGGCTCGCGTCGTCCTTGAAAGGCCCCCGTGAATAGTCCCGAGAGCTTGCGCGAACCTCCTTCCAGCCGTTTCGGCGGCTGGACCAAGCAGCGCGTCGTGTTCTTGTCGATCAGCGCTGCGCTGATCTTCGGACTTTTGTTCTGGGCACGCGAGGTGCTCCTGCCCTTCATTCTGGGCCTCATCCTCGCGTACGTGCTGACGCCGCTCGTCGTCCTCTGCGAGCGCGCCAGGGTGCCGCGCGCAGCGGCGATCCTCATCGTCTACTTCGCGACCTTCGGGCTCATGTACCTCTCGGTCGCGACCATCGCCCCTCGCATCTTCGAGGAAGGGCAGAAGCTCGCCGCCGACGCGCCGCAGCTCGCGCGCCAGGTCTCGACTCAGTGGGGGCCGCGCTTCGAAAACTGGGCGCAGGGCGTGCTCGAGAAGACGCGCCTCAGCGAGGCGCCCGCTCCGACCCCCGCGACGCCGGACGGCATCGAGATCCGTCAAAAAGCCGACGGGACGCTGCAGGTTCAGATCGGTACCGGCCTCGACATCGTCCAACAGGGGCCGGGCCACTGGCGCGTGGGGCCCGTGATTCAGCGGCCTTCGACGAAGTTTAGCGTGGCCGAGCTCGCGGAGAAGAGCGTGGAAGAGCTGATGGGCTACGTGAAGCGCAACGCGCTCGAGCTCTTGAAGTTCGGCCACTCGCTCGTCAAGCACGTGGCCCGCGGCATCTTCCTGCTCTTCATGACGCTGATGGTGGCGGGCTACATCATGCACACGCGGGAGGCGATCGTCGGCTTCTTCCGCTCGCTCCTGCCACCGTTCTCGCGCATCGGGTTCGATCGCCTGCTCTGGCGCATGGACAAGGGCCTCTCCGGCGTGGTGCGCGGGCAGCTCTTGATCTGCCTCGTGAACGGCGTCCTCTCGGCGATCGGCTTCTGGATCTTCGACCTCAAGTACTGGCCCATCCTCTCGATCGTGGCCGCCGTGATGAGCATCGTTCCCATCTTCGGGTCGATCTTGAGCTCGGTCCCCGCGGTGATGATCGGCCTCACGCAGGACTTCTGGACCGCGCTCTGGGTGTTGCTCTGGATCGTGGGCATCCACCAGATCGAGGCCAACCTCTTGAACCCCAAGATCATCGGCGTCGCCGCCAAGATCCACCCGGTTCTGGTGGTGCTCGCCCTGATCATCGGTGAGCACTTTTTCGGCCTGTGGGGCGCGCTGCTCGCCGTCCCGACGCTTTCGCTCTCCCAGAGCCTCTTCAATCATTTCCGCTTCGAGTCGATGCCCGACGCGCCGCCGGACAGCCTGCTGCCTCCCACCGGCGGAGGCAGAATCCCGACCCCGGTTCGGTGAGGCGCTTCGCCCCCCGAAAGGCGCCTCGACCTCGGAGATCGGGCCTCGCCGGCTCGCTGCTTCTCCCCGTCGACTAGGGAGCGGCGCCGCGCTATAGGCCCGCCGTGGCGAAGGAAACCCGGAAACTGAAGCGCGCCCAGGAACGCGGCGCCGAGCGTGAGACTCCCAGCAAGAAAGGGGGTGGCTCGCAGCCTCCCGCGGTAAACGCCGATCTCGCCGGAGAGCTCGCCCGCGGGAACTTGCGCGGCATGCTGACGCGCCTGGCCATCCCGGTCGTCGGGGCCTGGGTCGTGTTCGGGTCCATCGCCGCGGTCGTGCAGTCGAGCACCGCGCGCTACGTGCTGCTCGCCATCCCGGTCGTGGTGACGGTCCTCGGCATCGGCCTCGTGATCTGGGCGCGGAAGCAGGCGCAGAAGGCGCAGGGCGTCGCCAGCATCCTCAGCAAGGTGCAGTCGGCCGACGATCGCAAGGCCGCGATTCAGCAGCTCGACGCGACGTACAAGAAGAACGATCCGGCGGCGGTCTTCGCCAAGGCTCAGCTCGAGCTCCAGGAGGATCCGCAGAAGGCACTGAAGACGCTCGAGCAGATCGACCTCGCCAAGGTGCTCGCCCCGGTCGCTGACGAGGCGCGCGGTCAGCGCGCGATGATCCATCTGATGATCGGCGAGGTCTCGGCCGCCCGCCAGCTGGTCGACGGCATCGATCTCAGCCGCCACCAGGAGGCTCGCTCGCGCGCCATGCTCGCCGCCGTCTGCGCCGAAGCCTGGGCGCGCAGCGGCAACGGCACCAAGGCGGTGGAGACGCTCGGGCTCTTCGATCCCGAGGAGGGCACGCTCGAGCAGGTCCG
>JAEZYO010000374.1 GCA_023419055.1 Pseudomonadota bacterium
CGTGGCACGTCGACCGAGTACGACGCGCCGCGCACGGGACAACGGAGATCCCCGAGCCCCAGGACGAAGTCCTCGGCGTCTTCCGACCACTCGAAGAGGTCCACGCGCTTCGGGCTCGCGAGCACGAGCGTGAGCGGTCGCGCGTAGAGGATGAGACCTGCCGCGAGGAGCTCGCGCCCGGGCACCAGCGCGGACGCAGAGGCGCTGCCCGACCAGGGGAGGATACCGAAGGTTGCGCCCATCGGGTCGCCCGTCGAGAGCTGCGCGGGGTTATCGAGCGCGTTGAAGCAGACGAACCGGTCGGGGCCATGGGAGCGAAAATCCAGGGGGATACCCAAGGTCTTGCCCAGGAGCCCTCCACAGCACGGCTCCTTGGAAAGCTCACCCACGAAGGCGTCGCTAGCGGCGACCTCGAGCGGGTGGATCACTTCTCCGTGGACGTTCCGGAGCGTGGCCTCGGGCTCGTCGTACGACCTCGGCTCGCTGCGAGCGGTGAGGATGTGGCGTGCCACCGTCGCGCTGGCGCGGGCCATCGCCGAGACCAGGCGCGCATCGCGGACATCGAGTGTCGAAGTCGAAAGGTAACTCGCGAGTGCGGTCGGGTTCGTCATGCGAAACGTCGCCGACTGCAATTTCGGGGCCGCACGAGCGAGTGGGTCGAGCGCGCGGAAGCAGCTACTTTCGAAGGGAACACGCGCCGGCCACGATCGCCACGTTGAGACGGGCTGACCCGGCCCGTTCGATCGTCACCAGGGCAAGCGCTGCCCGTTCGCGTGCCAGAAACCGCCGCTCGTCTCGAGCGTGAGCTCGTCCAGGCGCGCGAGCAGGCCCTTTGCCGCGTCATCCGGCTCGACCTGCCCATGATTGCCGACCATGTCGGTCTTCACCATACCAGGGTGCAGGATGGCGACGGCCACGCCGGCAGAGCGCAGATCGACCGCCAGTGACTTGCCGGCGATGTTGAGCGCGGCCTTGCTCATTCGGTAGCCGTAGTAGCCGCCGGAAGTGTTGTCGTCGATCGAACCCATGCGGCTCGTGACGAGGCCGATCTTCGAGCCCTGCTTCAGACGGCCCCGCAGCGCCGCCGTCACCCGCAGCGGCCCGAGCGCGTTGATCTCGAACTGCTTGGTGATGTCGTCGAAATCCAAGCGGTCGAGCTCATCGGCGATCAGCACGCCGGCGTTGTTGATCAGGAGATCGATGCTGCGCTCGTTGACCGCCGCTGCGAGCTTGGCCGCACCTTCGGCGTCGGTCACCTCGATCCCCTCGGCGACCTCGACCCCGAGCGCGCTGAGCTCGGGGGAGGCGATGCGACAGGCCGCAATGACGTCACCGCGACGTTTGAGCTGCTTCACGAGAGCGAGGCCGATGCCTCGGTTAGCGCCAGTAACGACGGAAAGTGCCATGGGGTCTCGTTATGGGACCGGTGATACCGGCCTGCAACTAGGACAGAGCGCGGCGCGCTGATTCCCACCCTCGGCGGACGTAGTCCTTGATCTTGGACCAGGCGCTCTCGTCGTTGGCTTCTCCCCAATCGCGGCGCAGCCGGGCCTCGAGATCCTCGGTCCACACGCTGTATTCGGGATATTGCTGGCGAGCCCCGGCGCCGTAGCGCAGTGCGGGTTCGATCTCGTCCCAGCTCGCCGGCTCGAAATCGTCGTCGGGGATCTCGGCCGCGCGATCCACCTCGACGTTGCGAGGCTCGTCCGAATCGAAGCGCGTCGCCCCGAGCGTGCGCTCGGACGCCGTGTCGACGTCCTGGTCGAGCTCGGCGCGTCGCTCCGTGGTCTCCCACTCCTGCTTCAGGGAGTCGCGCACGTGCTCCCAGGCATGGTTGTGCGAGTCGCTCCACCAGCGCGGTTTTCCAGCGTGTTTCTGGGGGTTGTGGTGCATGATGGCCTCCGGTCAGGCCGGCTGCAGGATGCGTGCCGGCCAACCAAGAACCACCGCCGCGGGTGAGAACGACGGGGTGATCTGCCCCGAACGTCACGCTTCACGCGGTCGCACCGGCCGCTCGCGGCACCGTTGAGGGCGAGCGGCCGGCCTTCTCGCTCGAGCTACTCCTCGAGCACGGGTTGCGGCCCGGGAATGATGTGAGCGATGTCCGGATCTTCTCCGGGGACCCGTGGGCCGGGCGTCTCTTTGGAGGCCCTTTTTTGCTGTCGTTTGGCTTCCTTATGGCGCTGATGCTCGAGTCGAGCGGCTTCTTTCAGACGTTTTTTTACGCTTGGATTTTGCGCCATCAAAGCTCCCTTGCCGGCTCGTCGCCGGCGCTATCGCTGGGACAATCTCCCTCGACTTCGCGAAGGAGCAGCGAGCAACGCTACCTTGTAAGCTCGCCGGAGCCGATGCGCCAGTCACACGCAAAATCACCGGACAATGCGCCATCTTTGACTCGGCTCACTCGCGTCCGGAGCCTCGCTCCGTGACCGAACGGCAGCCTATGAGCTTTCGGCCGAGGCGCTCTCCTCTTCGGCGCCTCGCTCGCCTCGGCTCGGTTGACGACGGAGCACCTCATTCCAGTCGCGCTGCGGTTCGGTGTGTCCCGGCGCGTCGACGTCATCGCTACCCGGCCGGAAGGTCGAGCGCTGCGAAAAGCGCCGCAGTCGGGGATTAAGTTTCGCTCATCGCGGGCCGTTTTGGGTTCTGGGCGCGAACACGTCCACCCGAAGAAAAAACCAAACCAAGATGCCCCGAAGCAAATCCAAGAAAGTCGTTCGAACCCAGCGGCTGCGTGGATCGGTACGGCGTGCGGCGCCGCGCATCACCACCGAGGAATACATGGCCGAAATCGATGCCTTGGTCGCAGAGGCCATGGCTTCGAACGTCTCCTCCGGTGTGGTCGTGGGCCACTTGTTCGTCGCCATGGAGCGCCTGGCGCACGATCTGGCCGAGGCAGACGGAGAGGGCCTGAGCGGCCCCGAGGTGTTCGCGGGTTGGCTCGATCTGGTGCGGAGCCGCGCCGCTTCCCAGCGCCGCTCGAGAGCGCGTCTTCCGAGCTGAGCCAGTGTCTTCGCCGCGCAGTTGGTAGGCGTTGGCGCGCAGCTAGTAGGCGTTGCTGCGCGTCTTCTTGCCGAAGACCGTGAGCGCGAGGATCTCGAGGTCGAAGGGGAAGCTCCAGCGCCGGATGTACTCGAGATCGTGCGCCACGCGCTGCACCATCTTGTCGAGCGTCTCCGTTTCGCCGCGCCAGCCGTTCACTTGCGCCCAACCGGTGATCCCCGGGCGCACCTTGTGACGCAGCATGTATT
>JAEZYO010000181.1 GCA_023419055.1 Pseudomonadota bacterium
CGCTCCGACGGCTCGAGCAGCCCTTCGCGGGGCGTCCGCATGGTAGCGACGACGTTCCAGCCCTGGGCGAGGAAGTAGCGCGCAGTTTCGAGGCCATAACCGGACGAGCAACCCGTGATCAGCACCGTTTTCATGCGGAGATACCTAGCGCTGCGCGACCGGACTATCTATCATACGAAGTCCGGTTTTCATTCGAGAGAGTCCAGATGGTCGACCCGCTATCCGAAGTGATCGCCCTGCTTCAACCACGCACCGTCTTCTCGAAACGCATCAGCGGAGCGGGGCGCTGGGGCGTCCGCTATTCGGCGTTCGGTCACCCGAGCTTCTGCGCGGTGCTGGAAGGGAGCTGCCGGCTCGCGGTCGACGGCCACCCCGCTTTGACACTCGAGGCCGGCGACTTCGTCCTCTTGCCGGCGACGCCCGCCTTCACGATGTCGGGATTCGAGCCGGTCAAGCCGGAGCTCATCGATCCGAAGGTGATGGCCGCGCCGGCAGAGGAGGTCCGCCACGGCACGCGCGGCGGGCGCCCCGACGTGCGATTGCTGGGCGGATACTTCGTCTTCGAATCTCCTGACGCCGCGATGCTCGTGTCGCTGCTGCCCCAGGTCATCCATGTCCGAGGCGTCGAGAGGCTCGCCGTGTTGGTGGGGCTGGTCGGCGACGAAGCCATGGGAAAGAAGTCCGGGCGAGAGCTCGTGCTGGGGCGCCTGGTCGAGGTGCTGCTCATCGAGGCGTTGCGCTCGACCCCGGAGGAGGACGCGCCTCCCGGTCTCTTGCGCGGGTTGTCCGACGCGCGGCTCGCTCCGGCGATTCGACAGATGCACCAGAAGCTTGGGCGATCCTGGACGGTGGCCGAGCTCGCCAAGGTCGCCGCGCTCTCGCGTTCGGCGTTCTTCGAGCGCTTCGTCCGCACGGTAGGGGTGGCGCCGATGGAGTACCTCGTGGCTTGGCGCATGGCCGTCGCCAAGGATTTGATCCGCCAAGATCTCGGGCTCGCCGCGGTGGCTGACCGCGTCGGCTACAGCTCCGCGAGCGCCTTCAGCACTGCGTTCACGCGACACGTGGGTGAGCCCCCGAGCTCGTTCGCGCGCGGAGCGCGTGAGGGCCGAGTCGCCGAGGAGCGAACGGCACGCTAGGCTTGCCCCTTGTCGAGCGAGACCAACGAGCGCCGAGTCGATCGGAGAAGCCTCGAGATTGCAGCCGAGCCAGCCGCGATCTACGCCGCGTTTTCCGACCCCGCCGCGCTGATGAAATGGCTCCCTCCGGGGACGATGACGGGCCGAGCGCTCGAGTACGACTTCCGAGAGGGCGGTCGCTACCGCATTGCCCTCACCTATGACGACGCGTCGCCGAGCACGGCGGGCAAGACCGCCGAACGCACCGACGTCAGCGGCGGACGTTTCGTCTCGCTCGAAGCTGGACGGCTCATCGTTCAAACCGTCGAGTTCGAGTCTCAAGACGCCGCCTTCGCCGGCGAGATGATCATGACCTGGTCCTTCGAGCCGACAACGACCGGAACGCGGGTCACGGTGACCGCCGAGAATGTTCCGCCGGGGATCAGCCCCGCCGATCACGACGAGGGCCTCCGCTCGTCTCTCGAGAACCTCGCCGCCTTCGTGCGCTGAGCGGCGCTCACGGCTCGGGGGGTCGAGCGCAGCGCAGGCCGGTCGCGTAGTCACCGCGGAACGTATCGGCGTCGTACGAGACCGAGGTCCGATTGTAGGAGAACATCAGGCTGGAGCCGAGGTTCGGCCCGGTATGGAACCCCGCCCCGGGAAGCACGCGGTTCGGCGTGTCGCCGGTGAGGTACGCGCAGTCCTCGCACGGGTTCACGTAGCCCGAGTAACGATCGACGAGCCACTCCCACACGTTACCGATCAGGTCGAGCTGGCCGTAACGACCGGCTCCCAACTCTGCGAAACCCACGGGCGCTGCGTTCTCCGGTCCGGTGCAGGTATCGAAGCCACTCGCCGCGCTGCACTCACCGTCCGGGTAGCAGCAATCGTAGATCGCGTACTCGTTCTCGACGCCCGGCGCCGTCGAGCCCCACGGGTAGCGCCGCTGCTCGTCCCCCCCGGCCGCCGCGTACTTCCACTCCGCTTCGGACGGCAAGAACCCGCCGTCCCAGATGCAGAAGGCGTACGCCTCGTACCAGGTGGTGCAGATGATCGGCCGCGTCTCGTAGTCGCCGGGCTCGGTCGTCCACGAGCCGTAAATCTGACACCCCGACTGCGCGTCACCGCTGTCGCTCCGGAGCAGAGCCGCCCACTCTTCGGTTGCGCCCGGGCCGCTCGGGATCTTGCTGTTCCAGCTCTCGCTCCAGCCCGGCTCGAACGAACCTGGTGCGCCGCTGTCCGCGAGCCCCTGGCCGCCGTTCAAGTGAGTGTGCTTCCCGGCGCCCTGGGCTGGAGGCGACCCGCCGCTTTCCAGGTACTTCACGTACTCGCGAAAGCGCGCGACCGTCACCTCGTACTTGTCGAGACGGTAGGTGCTGATGCTCGCCGGATCAGCGGTACCCGTCGGACCACTCCCCGAGTTGACGTAGGTCCGAAAATAGGTGCCGCCTTCGACCGGAAGGCTCGTGCAGCAGCTCTCGTCTCCGTTCACGCCGCACGTGGTGCGACCGGGACCGCTCGTCGCGCAGCTCGGTGGTTCACCTGCGGGCGCGCCGCCGCCGCCTCCACCTTGCCCAGACTTACCGCCGGCGCCTGCCGACACGCCGCCGGCGCCAGAGCCCGCGGTTCCCCCGCCCGCGCCGCCCGTCACTTTCATGCCGCCAGCGCCGAGCCCGCCTGCTCCCGAGCTTCCAACGCCGGGCTGCGCTCCGCTACCAGCGCTCCCCGCCACCAGCCCGGTGCCGCCTTCAGCGCTCGAGCCGTCGTCACCGCAGCCCGCCTGAAGGCTCGTGAGGCTCGAAGCGAGCGCAAGCGTTGCCGCGAGCGGCGTCCGCCGCCAAAACGAGCGACCGATCCGAGACCCAGTCTCGCGTGGCTCGACGGTTCGCATGGCCGGAGGTTCCCAAACACCCCTCCTCGCCGCAAGAACTTGCGCCCACCATCACGCATTCACTTGCGTATGGAATGGCAACAAACTGCGCGAGACGCGCCCGGTAGCGCCTGGCAGCTACTCGGGAACGCGACCGGTCACGAACCAGGTGCTCGAGGGTGCCCAGATCCCATCTTCCCTTCGATACGCGGCCAGGACTTCGCGGAGCGCCTTCGCGACCTCGGGCTTCAGCGCTTCCCCCTGCTCCTTCGCGAGGCGGATGATCTCGCCTGCCGGGCCGAGCGCCATCGCGAACTCGATGGCCTCCTCGAGCTCTCGGCCGATGCAGATGTCGGCATCGAAGCGCTCGAAGGTGACTTCGCTGAAACCCGCGGCTTGCATCAGGTCACTGACCAGGTCCGCGCCCGCCAGCGAGAACGGACCCGGGCCACAATGCACCTCATCGGTTTCCTCGGGCGAAACGACGGGGACGAGCTCGCGAACCCGACGCTCCGATTCGTGGAGCCACGGATTGTCCTCGCGCTTTCGCCACACGATCATGGTGAAGGAGCCGCCTGGGCGGAGCGAGCGCCGGATATTTCGGAACGCGGCGCCCGGCAGGTTGAAGAACATCGTGCCGAAGCGAGCGAACGCCGCGTCGTACGGCCCGTGAAGATCATCGACCTGGACGTCGGCCGTGAAGAACGTGGTGTTCGCCGGACCGTGCTCGCGGGCCTCGCCTGTCGCGGCTTCGACGAAGTTTCGAGCGCAATCTACCCCCACGGCGGAGCCACTGGCGCCGACTTGCAGCCCGATCTGGCGGGTCGTGTCGCCGAATCCGCACCCGATGTCGAGCACCCTCATCCCCGGCTGGAAAGGGCGACGCCTCAACGCTTCGTCGCTGTGAGCCGCGAGCCCGACGGTGAGGAGATGCCGGAACCGGCAGAACTTCTCGAACAGGATGGTGTTCCAGGCCTCGATGACGATGTCATTGTCGGAAGTCACGGCGCGTCCTCCCTGGGTGCAGCGTAGCCGGAGCGAGACCCGCTCGCCACCTGGGGCGCCCGACCTCAGCTCAACAGATTGTGCTTCGTAATCGCGTAGAGCGCGCGGAAGCCGTCCTTCACGCCGATCTTCTTCCCTTCGGCGTAGGTGCGGCCATAGTACGAGATGCCCACCTCGTAGATGCGGCACTTCTGCTTCGCGAGCTTCGCGATCACCTCGGGCTCGAACCCGAAGCGATCCTCCGTGAGGCGGATTTGCTTGAGCACGTCGGCGCGGAAGACCTTGTACCCGCACTCCATGTCAGTCAGGTTGAGGTCCGACATCACGTTCGAGAGCAGCGTCAGGAAGCGGTTTCCGACCATGTGCCAGAAGTAGACGACACGGTGCGCTTCGGAGCCCGCGAAACGCGAGCCAATCACGACGTCCGCTTTCCCCGAGAGGATGGGCGCCAAGAGCTTCGGGTACTCGTTCGGGTCGTACTCCAGGTCGGCGTCCTGAATCAGGATCAGCTCACCTGACGCACGCGCGAAGCCCGCCCGCAGGGCAGCCCCCTTACCCTGATTTTTCTGGCGAACGTAGACGTCGATTTCGCTCCCGAGCGACTGGCAGATCTCCCGCGTGCCGTCGATGGACCCGTCATCGACCACGACGAGCTCGAACTTTACCCCGGGCACCTTCACCGCCCGCACGTTGCGGATGATTTGCCGGATCGTCCCCGCCTCGTTGTAGGCGGGAATGACGACGGATACCGTCACTGTCGAATCACTCATCGGCGAGCAAAGGTAATGCGCTCTCGGGCGGGACTCCACGTGGAATGCGTACAGGCGCGGCTTGACCCGTGGAGCAGCACCCGCCTAGGTTACCGGCCGCACCGTGCCGCCTAGCTCGCCTGGAGACGCTGACCCCGCGGCCGCACCGGCGGAAGCCAAGGCCAGGTTGCGCGGCCACCTCGCCGCTGCCCTGGTGGCGGCTGCGGCCTCCATTTTGATGACGTGGCCCCTCTCCCCGGGCGCCGGTCACCACGTTCTGCGCGCGATCTATTTCTGGGACGCGTACACCAACGCGATGATCATGGGGAGCCGCGTGGACGCGGTCGTAGGGCGAGCCCCGCTGTCCCTCTACGACAACTACTTCTTCGCCCCGCTCCCGGATTCGATCGTCTTCAACGAGAACTTGTTCGGGCTATCGCTGCTCTTCGCCCCGTTTCACTTGCTCAGCGAAAACCCACTCTGGGCGTACAACGTGACGCTCCTCGTGTCGCTCGCGCTGTCCGTGTTCTTCACGTACCTGCTCGTGCTGCGTCTGACCGGGAGCGGCCACGCCGGAATCATCGCCGGCGTCGCCTTCGCGTTCTGCCCCTACGTCTTCTTCGAAATGGGGCGCATCCAGCTCGTCGCTACTCAGTGGATACCGGCGTGCTTTCTGTTCCTGCATCGCTCGATCGAGGGGCAGCGTCCCAGGGACATCATCGGGTTCTGGATCTCGGTTCTGCTTCAGATCGGAACGGGCCTCTACTACACGATGTTCCTGGTCCCCTTGCTCGGTCTTGCGGGGGTCGCGCTCCTCCTGCGGCACCGGCCTCCGCTGCGCTTCTTCGGCTGGTTCGGCGCCTGCGCGGCCGTCGCCGGGTTGGTGGCGCTCTCGATGGTGTACCCGTACTTCTCGGCGCGAAAAGCGTTCGATCTCGAGCGTAGCCTCGCGTTCGCTTCGAGCTACGACGGCAAGCTCGGCTTCTTCACCAACGTGTACGAG
>JAEZYO010000518.1 GCA_023419055.1 Pseudomonadota bacterium
GCACTCAAGTGATCCGCCCTGACGCGACTCGCTCGCAGAGCTCGGAAGTGTTCGTGGTCGGGCTCGGGCTGAAGCGCCCACCGAAGACCAAGGAATGAGCTCGGAGGGCGAGGCCAAGCTCGCCCTCCTCACTCGAATCGATCAGGGGTTCAAGATCACCCGGGCGTAGACGCCTCCGGGCCAAGTGCTCGTCCCCGTGTCGAGGTAGACGATGTTCGAGCCTCCTTGCACGCGGAATTGATTGGCGCCGCCCACGACGTACGCGGAAGCCGATTGCAGCTGGTAGGTCCTCGCGCTGGTCCCGACGCAGGCGCAGTCGTTCCAGGGGGTGTAATTGCCGGTGGCGGAGCCGTTCAAGGTCGTCGCGCGGCTGTCGGGGTTGCAGCTCGTGGCGCCACCGAACTGCACCGTGATCGAGCTCGGCGTGAACGGGATCCCGGGATCGGTCCAGTTGAATCCCCACAGGGTGTTCTGGGTACGGCGGTCGCTGTTGTCGTTACAATTGTCGGTCGTGGTGAACCCGACCAGCTGATTTGCCTGGATGTTGATGGTCACGGGGTTCCACTTGCAGGTAGCGTTGTTGCAGCCGGTTTGGCCGTCGCAAGCCTCACCCGCCGCGGCGTTCACGTGACCGTCACCGCACGTCACCGCCGTGCAGTCGCTGTCACAGCTCACCGAGTCGACTCCCCCCGAATCGCAGGCCTCGCCTCCCTCGACGTTCACGAAGGAGTCGCCGCACACGCGCGCGGTGCAGTCGCTGTCGCAGCTCGCGGTGTCGCCTCCAGTGTCGCACTCCTCGCCGGCTTCGGCGTTCGGGTACGAATCTCCGCACTCCGCAAAGCTGCAGTCGCTGTCGCACTCGGACGAATCGCCGCCGTCGTCGCAGTCTTCGCCCGCGGCCGCGTTCGTGTAGACGTCGCCGCACGAGGCAGGCGAGCAGTCGAAGTTGCACGTCTCCGAGTCGCCCCCCGTGTCACAGAGCTCACCCGCGGCCAGGTTCGCGTGTGCGTCACCACACAAAGGTAGGCTGCAGTCAGCGTCACAGAGCGCGACGTCCTCGCCAAAATCGCAGACTTCACCCGCTTCCGAGTTCGCGAAAGCGTCGCCGCACACGGCCGGGGTGCAGTCAGCGTCGCAGCTCGCGGAGTTTCCGCCCGTGTCGCAGGCTTCGTTCGCGGCCTCGTTCACGTACGAGTCGCCGCACACCGGGGCCGAGCAGTCGGCGTCACAGCTCGCCGAATCGCCGCCCGTATCGCACGCCTCCCCTGCCTCGACGTTCGTGTACTCGTCGCCGCAGCTCGCCGGCGTACAGTCCTCGTCGCAGCTCGCCGAGTCGCCGCCCGTATCACAATCCTCGCCAGCCGCGGTGTTCGTGTGCTCGTCACCGCAGCTCGGCGGCGTACAGTCCGAGTCGCACGTCGCCGAGTCACCGCCCGTGTCGCACGCCTCCCCGGCCTCGGCGTTCGTGTACTCGTCGCCACAGCTCGCCGGCGTACAGTCTTCGTCGCAGCTCGCCGAGTCGCCGCCCGTATCACAATCCTCGCCAGCCGCGGTGTTCGTGTGCTCGTCACCGCAGCTCGGCGGCGTGCAGTCCGAGTCGCACGTCGCCGAGTCACCGCCCGTGTCGCACGCCTCGCCTGCCGCGGCGTTCGCGTGCGCGTCGCCACAGCTCGGCGCCGTACAGTCCGAGTCGCAGCTCGCCGAGTCACCACCCGTATCGCATTCCTCGCCAGCGGCGGCGTTCGTGTGCTCGTCGCCGCAGGTGACACTCGTGCAATCGTCGTTACAGGTCGCGCTGTCGACGCCTCCGCTGTCGCAGTCCTCCCCAGCCGCGGCGTTCGCGTGGGAATCGCCGCAGCTCGGCGCCGTACAGTCCGAGTCGCAGCTCGCCGAGTCTCCGCCCGTGTCGCACGCCTCGCCCGCAGCGGCGTTCGCGTGGGCATCGCCGCAAATCGCAGCGGTACAGTCCAAATCACAGGTCGCCGAATCGGCCGCTCCCGTGTCGCAAGCCTCGTCGCCGTTCTCGACGTTGTCCCCGCAACTAGGCGCAGAACAGAGCTCACCTTGGCCGCATACGCCCGATTCACAGTCGGCGGCACCATCGCACCCCTTACCGTCACCGCAAGGCTGGCAATTGCTTCCGCAGTCGACGTCCGTCTCGTTACCGTTCTTCGTCCCGTCGCTGCACGCGGAAGGCTGACAAACGGTCGGCCCTGCTGGCTCGCTCGCGCCGCCGGCACCGTCGTCAGCCCCGCCTACGCCGCCTGCTCCGTCTGCTTCACACACGACGCTGACGCAGTCAGCAGGCACTTCGCAGTCCTTGCCGTCTTCGCAAGGATCGCAGGGGCCCCCACAGTCGACGTCGGTCTCGTCACCGTTGAGTGTCCCGTCGTCACATGCGGGCTCCGGCTCGACGTCGGCGCCAGCCTCGCCGCCCTCGCCGTTGTTCGTGCCGCCGCTGTTCGTGCCGCCGCTGTTCGTGCCGCCGTCTGCCGATCCCTCGCCACCGTCACTCGATCCGCCGGACGATGTCTCGGTTCCACCTTGCGCGGAGCTCGAGCCGCCGTTCGCGCTCGACCCGCCGCTGCTTTCTCCAGCCTCCCCGCCGTTTTCAACTTCTCCGGAAGACGGCGTATTGTCGCTGTCTCCGCAGCCGGCCAGGATCAATGCATTGAGTGATGTCACGAACAACGTCGTCCGGATCTTCATAGTTGGCTCCCCTAAAACGCGAGCCAGAGCCCTATCCGATCCGGAGAACCCGTTTCAACGAGTCATCTCTCGCACCCTCCTCCGCTCCTCCAGTTAAGCCTGAAGTCTTTACCAGTCGGTCGTCGCAGGATCCGGTCTCGAAACGCGTGACAATCCACGCGGCGCTCCGGCGCTCCGCAATTTCGGCACTGGTGACGAACTCGCGCAGAAGCTCGACTCGGCACAGTCCGTTCGCCACGCGCCTCGCCCTCGCGTGGCCCTGCTCCGGTCTAGCCACACGCCCGCAAGGGGAGTGATCGCGGCGCTCGTAAACGCGCTAGGGCAGCCCGTACGTCACCCTTCACCGACGTGGGCCCGAATGTCTGTCGAGCTCGACCGGCGCGTCCTCATCGAGCATCGACTCACCAATGCCAGCTGGCCCGCAGAAGGCGCCAGGCGCCTGGCGCAAGGGGCCGTGCGAGTGGCAGATCGGCCCCAGGACCTGGCGCCGCCTTCGGAGGGTTGGCGAATGTTTTCGCGGACCTGGCGAGCGCCCGAGAGCACCTGGCGAGCGCCCGAGAGCGACTGGCGAGCACCCGAGAGCGACTGGTGAGTTCCCGAGAGCGCCTGGCGAGCTCGCCGTTCGAGCAGCGCGCCCGAAGGAGGGGCAGCGACCGCTAGGCCCGCGCTCCGCGGCTCAACTGAGCCTGAAGCGCGGCGCGCTCGGCACAGATTTCCTGCTGCGTACGAAAACCGAGGCGCCGGAACAGCGACGCGGGTGGACACCAGCCGAAGACCGCGTGCTGCATCAGAAAGAAGACCTGCGCGCCCAGAATGCCGAGCGGCACGCGACTCCGCCTGGACACGCCGAGCCCGAGCATCAAGCCCCCTACAGTGGCAAACTGCGCCATCAGGGCGCGATCGATGTCCCACTCGTGATCGAGCTCGGCGAGCCGCTCGACGACGGCGTCGTGATCGCGGCTGACCTCCGCGATGCGCGCGCGAGTCAGCGCGTCGATCCGCTCGTTGACGGGAGGAGCCGTGTGCCGCCGAACCCGATCCTGACCCATGGCGAACAGGGGCCCGTGCTCCTTGCCGTTTCCGTTGCCGTTTCCGTTACCGGACTGGGAAGCCATACGAACATGGTCAGCAAAGTCCGTGCCGGCTTGGTCAGAAGGCGCTCTCGCCCGTGAGTGCCTTGCCGAGGACGAGCGTATGGATCTCGTGGGTTCCCTCGTAGGTGTAGACGCTCTCGAGGTTCAGCGCGTGCCGGATGACCGGATACTCGAGCAAAATTCCGTTTGCGCCGAGGAGCCCGCGGGCTCGGCGGGCGATGTGCAGGGCCTTCTCGACGCTGTTGCGCTTGCAGAGGCTCACCTGCTCCGGCAAGAGCTTGCCCTGCTTCGCCTTGAGCCGCGCGAAGTGGTGCACCATCAACTCTCCGGCCGCTATCTCGCTCGCCATCTCGACGAGCTCGGCCTGAACGAGCTGCTTGCGCGCGATGGGGACGCCGAACTGCACTCGCTCCCGCGTGTAAGCGAGCGCGGCGTCGAAGCAGGCGCGGGCCGCCCCGAGCGCTCCCCACGCGATGCCGAAGCGGGCCTCGTTCAAGCAGCGCAGCGGCGCACCGAGCCCCGGCTTGTTCTCGAGCGCCTGCGAAGCCGGGACGCGACATTCGTCGAGCACGATCTCGCCCGTCTCGCTCGAACGAAGGCTCATCTTGCCGTGGATGCGCGGCGTCTCGAACCCCTGCGCGCCACGCTCCACCACGAACCCGCGGATGCTCTCCGAGTCGCCGCCGTCGACCTTCGCCCACACGACCGCGAGGTCGGCGAAGGGTGAGTTGGTGATCCACATCTTGGTGCCCGAGAGCACGTAGCCGTCGCCGTCCTTGCGCGCGCGCGTCTTCATCGACGACGGATCCGAGCCGCTGTCGGGCTCGGTGAGACCGAAGCAGCCGATGAGCCGCCCCGCGGCCATCTCGGGGAGGTACTTCTGCTTCTGCTCTTCGTTGCCGAACGCGCGGATCGCGTACATGGCGAGCGACCCCTGGACGCTCACGAAGCTCCGGAGCCCGCTGTCACCGTACTCGAGCTCGCGCAGCATCAAGCCGTATTCGACCGGGCTCATGCCGGCGCAGCCGTAGCCCTGGATGCTCGCGCCGAGCAGACCGAGCTCGGCAATCTCCGGGATGAGATCACGCGGGAACTCTTCTTTCTCGTAGAGCTCCGGCGCGCGAGGCAGGTAGCGCTCCCGCACGAAGCGTCGCACGTTCTCGGCCACGAGCCGCTCTTCATCGCTGAGCTCGGGCTCGAGCGCCATCAAGGTGTCGAGCGAAGTGGTGCCCATCACTTCATTATGAGGCGAGCGCCCGGAATTGGGCCAGAAGCGCGCTCTCGTGGCAGGGCCGAGGGATGGCTCAGCGCGGAGTTCTTTCGCTCAAAGCCCGGGCCGGCTTGATGGCCGTCCTGGCGGGCCTCGGCTGGTCCTGTTCGGCCAGCGAGCTCGTCCGCCGTGAAAAGGCCCCGGACGCCCCCGAACCCCCTGAACCCGCCGCCGTGGTGTCGCTCCCGGCGCCCCCAGCACCGCCGGCGGAGGTGACCGCCGAGACAGCCCCTTCGCCGGAAGAAAGCGAAACGGCCGCTCCGCCGTCGCCGCCGGAGATCCCTTCCGACGCGCTCGCCCCGCCGAGCCAGCCCGAGCTCTTTGCCATCGCGCGCGAGGTCGTGATCCGGGAGCGGCCCTCGCACGGCGCACGGAAGATCGGATACCTCCGGCTCGGAGCGAGGGTCGCTCGCAGCGCCGAAGCGGTCGGCTCGGAAGGCTGCCGCGGAGGTTGGTATCGCGTCATGCCCGAGGGTTATGTGTGCGCCGGTAACGCAGCGACGCTCGACGCGTCGCACCCGGTGCTCGCCTTCGCTCGCGTCCCCGACCGCGCCGCCCCCCTGCCCTACAGCTACGGGCGAGCGAGCGTGGCGCCGCCACGAACGCTCGAGCTACCGCCCCCGAGCGGTGCTTCGCGCCTCCCGAGCGACTGGACCGACGTCGAGAGCACGCCGCTGCCCTCCTTGCTCGCGGAGGGAAAGAGCTTACCCCGACCCTACGGGTACACGGGGCTCGCGGGGTTGCCCGCCGTCGCTCCGCCGAACAGCGGGTTCGCGCTCTTGACCGTGTTCGATCACGGGGGACGCCGCTTCGGGCTCTCCACCGACTACGAGCTCTTGCCGCTCGATCGCCTGACGCGAGTGCGACCGAGCGCCTTCCACGGCATCGCGCTCGAGGGCGTCGGCCTGCCGGTAGTGTTCGTCAAGAGCCGCAGCGCCTTCCTTTACTCGGGCGAGCCGTCGAAGGGGCTCAGCGTCGCGCGTCCGCTCGGCTTTCGCGAAGCCGTGCCGATCACCGGCGAGAGCGCGCGCTTCGCCGGCGTGCGCTACTTGAAGACGCGGAGCGGCGAGTGGCTGAAGGACGACCGATTGGTCCGCGTCGACGGGTTCAAGAATCGTCCCACTTGGGCGAACGGGGCTCGCACCTGGATCCACGTCTCGATCCTGCAGCAGAGCCTCGTCGCCTACGAAGGCGAGACCCCGGTCTACGCGACGCTCGTCTCCACGGGCGCCGACGGCCTCGGCGATCCGAAGGAGACCCACTCGACGGTCCAGGGCACCTTCCTCATCCACACGAAGCACGTCTCCACCACCATGCAGGGTGACGAAGCGGACGACGCGTTCCTGCTCTCGGAGGTGCCCTACGTCCAGTACTTCACGGAAGGCTACGCCCTCCACGCCGCGTACTGGCACGATCAGTTCGGCACGCCGCGGAGCCACGGCTGCGTGAACCTCTCGCCCATCGACGCGCGCTGGCTCTTCCATTTCACGGAGCCGTCCGTCCCGCAGAGCTGGCACGGCGCGCTCAGCCTCAAGGGCGGCACGCTGATCCGCATCACGCCCTGAATCAGCGCGCAATTCGCAAGAACACGCTCTTGCTCGGGTGCGGCCCCTCGGGGAGCGGCGGGCAGTCGAGCGGAGACGGCGCGTCCTTCAGCTGTTCGATACGACGGCCGGCGCGCTGGGCCGCGTCGCGCAGCGTCTTTCGCAGCTTCTCGAGGGAGGTGCCGCGGTGGTTCGTGACGGCGAGCAGAGTGCCCCCGGGCTCGAGCAGGCGAAGCGCGAGCTCGGCGGCGTGGCCGTAGTGCTGGCGCACGTTGAAGGCCTTGCCGGAGCCTTCGCTCGAGAAGCTCGGCGGATCGAGGATGACCAGCGAGAAGCGGTCCGTCTTCTTCAGGCGCTTCTCCATCCAAGCGAGCGCGTCGTCTTGATGAAACTCGTACTTCGACGGATCGAGGCCGTTCGAGCGGAAGTTCTCGCGCGCGATCTCGAGCACCCGGCGGGATAGATCGACGCTCACGACGCGCGTCGCGCCGCCGAGCGCCGCGGCGACGCTGAAGCTCGACGTGTACGAGAAGAGGTTCAGCACCTTCCCTCCCGCCGCGAGCGACTTCACTCGGGCGCGCCCGTCACGCTGATCGACGAACAACCCCGTGCCGAGCCCGCTCGCGAGTTCGACCCAGAGCTTCATCTCACCTTCTCTGATCTCGAAGCGCTCGGGCGCAGCCTCGCCGAGAAATGCGCGATCGGGAGCGAGCTCCGCGTGATCCTGCTTGCGCAGATCGGCGCGCAGGCGCCTCTTCAAGTACACGCCCTTGGCGCCGCCCTCGACCAAGAGCTCGGCGAGCGTTTGCGAAGCGGCCTCGGCGGCCGGGCTCGAGACGGCGAGCACCGCGAAGTCACCGTAGCGATCGATCGTCACCCCGGGCATCGAGTCGGCCGCGTCGTTCACGAGCCGAAAGGCGCTCGCGCGATCGAGCAACGGAGCGCGCAAGCAAGCGGCGTCGGCGAGCGCTTCTCGTTGCTCGTCGACCGTACCGAGTTCCTCCCCTCGCCCCTCGAGCACACGGCGGAAGAGGGCTGGCGTCCGCGCTTCGAAGGCGGGTCCGCCCGGGAGCTCGAGGCGCGCGGCGTGGAGCATGAGGCGCGGCGCCTTTTCGTGATGCGCGTCGCCGTAGAGCGGATCACCGAGCACGGGCGCGTCGATGGCCGCGAGCTGCACGCGGAGCTGATGGGTGCGCCCCGTCTCGAGCGCGAGCTCGACGAGCGCGATCTCTCCTCGGCGCTCGACGAGACGCACCCGAGCGCGCGCCGGATCGCCACCGCTCGAAACGACGCGCGTGCGCCCGTCGCGTGTCGCGAGCCGATGCTCGAGCGTGAGCCATTTGCCCTGGAGCAAGGGGGCGGGCACGCGGCGGCCGAGCCACACGAGCGCGACGTACTCCTTGTTGGAGCGGCGCTCCTCGAAAGCCCCCGCCACGGCGCGGTTGGCGTCGCGCCGGCGCGTAAAGAGGAGGACCCCCGAGGTGGCCGTGTCGAGGCGCTGATGCACGCCGAGGTAGTCGTCGCGGTCGCTCTCGCGAAGGAAGCGTCGAAGCCGCGAGACGAGATCGCCCGCGAGGCTCTCGTCGCCGCCGTGCACGACCACTCCCGAGGGCTTGTCGACGACGAGGAGCTCGGGGCCGTCGAAGAGGATCCGCTCCGGGCGAAAGCTGACGAGGAGGCGCTCGAAGGCCATTCGGGGAATTTCAGGGAGCAAAGAGGCTGCGGTCCGAGCTCACTCGCGCGTTATTGGAGGGCCGCGGAGGTTCCGCGCCTAGCGAGCGAAATGAAGGTCGTCAAGAAAAGGGCTCGGAGCGTGCTTGACGGGACTCTTTCGGGGTGCATAATGCCGCGCCCTACTTCCTGAAGGACCGCCATGGCAGCCACGACGCTTTCTAAAATCTCCGCGCTCGAGAGCGCGAACCTCCGTAAAGACCTGCCGGAGTTCCGCGTCGGCGACACGGTGGCCGTTCACTACCAGATTCTCGAGGGCGACAAGCTCCGCGTTCAGGTGTTCCGCGGCGTCGTGATCAAGCGACACCGCGCGGGCGTCCGCTCGTCGTTCACCGTGCGCAAGGTGAGCTTCAACGTCGGCGTGGAGCGTATCTTCATGCTCCACTCGCCTCGCGTGCAGCAGATCGAGGTGCTGTCGAGGGGCGTCGTTCGCCGCTCGCGCCTGTTCTATCTGCGTGACCTCTCCGGCAAGGCCGCGCGCGTTCAGGACGAGAAAGACCGCTGAAACCCGCTCGATCGTCGGATCGAGCATCGGTCTAGCGGCCGGGCACACACCGAGCCGAAAAGCGGCTATGCTCCCGCGAACTTGCCCCGAACTACCGAGGGCCTGTCTCGTTCGGAGTCGCGACCATGATCGTCTGCGCGCGGTGTGGCGCTCAAAACCAGCCGTCCAATAAGTTCTGCCTTTCTTGCGGCGCGCCGATGCCCGCAGCGCCACAGGGGCCGCAACCGCACCCTCACGGGCCCGCTGCCGGTCATCCCCCGCCGCCTCCCGGCGGTGCGCCCGGCGCGCCTCAGGGATACGCTCCGCCTCCTCAGCCAGGTGGTTGGGGGCCGCCGCCTCAGCAGTACGCCCCCCCTCCCGGGCCGCCCGCAGGTCCCGGTTATGGCGCAGCGCCACCGCCTGCTCCGGGCGGCTGGGGGCCTCCGCCTGGCGGCGCACCGCCGGGTCCGCCTGGCGGCTTCGGTCCTCCCCCCGGTGGCGGCGGTTTCGCGCCTGCCGGCCCTCCACCCGCCGGACCGCCTCCTGGAGGTTTCGCTCCCGCGGGCCCGGGCGGGTACCGCGTCGGGGCGCCGGAAGGTTTGAACCCGTATGGAGCGACGATGTCGCCGTACGGCGCGAGCCCCGCGCCCTCACCGCAGCAGCAGCCGAACCCTGCTCCCTTCCAGCCGCCGAGCCCCGCTCACGGTGTGCCCCAACACGGCCAGGGCGCGGCGCCCGGCTTCGCTCCCCCGCCTCCCGGCGGTGCTCCACCCGGTCCTGCCATCGCGCATGCGCCGGCACGTGCCGAGCGTTCTCACGACCCATCGGCCTTCGCCGCCACGTCTCCCCCTCCGACGGCAGACGAGTTCGACGCCGCTCAGCGCCACTCTCCCTCCGCACCGGCCCCCGCCGCTCAGGCGCCGGCTCCGGCCGTTCGTCCGTCGTCGGGCCCCCATGCTCCGGTTTCCGGGCAGGCGCAGGATCCCGAGCTCGTGGATCCCAACGCCGCGCGCGTGATCGCCGGCTTCCTGGTCAGCTACGAAGGCAGCGAGACCGGCACGTTCTGGCCCATCTATCAGGGGCAGAACACGGTCGGTCGCAAGGGCGCCGCGCCCGGTCTCGCGGTCGAAATCGACCACCCGACGACCTCGTCACGCCACGCCGCGCTGCTGGCGTCGGCGCGCCCCGCGCGAATCAAGCTCGAGGACCTGGGGAGCACGAACGGCACGTTCGTGAGCGATCAGGCGCTCGAGCGGGGGCGCAAGCACGAGCTCCGCGACGGCGACGCCATCCGCTTCGGCGGGTTCACGGCGATAATCAAGATCGTCTAGCATCATGCCCCACCCGAAGAGCCCGCGAGCGTCGTGCCCGGGGCCCTTCGCGCTGCGCGCGACACCAACCATCGAAAGTACCATGGGGAACACTGTGTTTCGAAAGGCCCTCGCCCGCCTCGCCGCTCTGGCGGTGACGGCGGTCGCCCTCCTCGCCCCGACGCTCGCCTCGGCCGCGCCGGAAGCCCGCATCCTTCGCATCGACCCGCGCGCCGCTCAGGAGAACGGCAACCCGATCCTGACTACGGTCATCGAGGTTTCGCAGAGCAAGCGCGTGAGCGACGCCGTCGCCGAGTGCGCAGCCCTCCGCGGTGACGGCCAGCTCGACTGCATGAGCCAGTCGCTCGAGAAGCCGTTCGCGCTCTACACGCCGTTCCCCTTCCCGGCCGCGAACGCGCTCTTCACCGTCACCGTCGACGGCGGCGCCGTGCCGGCCAAGTACATCAGCCATTCGCAGTGGGGCGACAGCCAGCAGCAGCCCGGCGTCGGAACCGCTTGGCTCATCCTGATCGACGCCGACAGGCGGATGGGCGGAAGCTTCAACGACGCGAAGACGGTCGCCCAGCAGTTCATCGCCAGCATGGGCCCGAACGACATCGTCAACGTGATGTTCTTCAACGATCGCCAGGTCGTGAAGGACTCGAAATGGATGGCGGCGGGCAAGAAGGCGCAGGCTCAAGGCTTCGTCACGAGCGTCACGGACACCTTTGCGTCGAGCGGCCGCAACCGCTCGCTGCTCACGATCTTGAAGACCGCCGCGACCGACGGCTTCAAGGCGCTCGGCAACGTGGGTGAAGACGTGAAGATGCCGCTCCACCAGTCGATGGTGGTGCTCTCGAGCGGCTTCGGCGGCACCGATCCCGCCACGACCGGCCCTGGCGCGCTCGAGCTCTCGAAGTACCTGTCGCAGGGCCGCTTCCCGGAAGACAACACCGCGCTCCCGAAGGTGCCGGTGCCCATCGTCAGCGTCTGGTTCCCGCCCAAGACGTACGACGAGTTCCGCCAGAACTCGCTCGAGTTCATGCAGAACATGGCGAACATCGAGCTCGGCGGCTTCTTCACCATCGTGCGCGAGGGCCAGAGCGGGCGAGCTTCCGCCATCGTGAACACGGTGCGCCAGCGCTTCTCGAAGATGCAGATCGTCAAGTGGCGCGTCGCCTGCGTGGCGCCCAGCGTGACGCAGACCTTCGGGCTCGTGTTCACCAACGTGAAGCCCCCGATCCTCGGCGACAACACCTTCAAGGACGTCCCGGTCGGCATCGACCCCTCGAGCTGGCCGCTCGACGCGAACGTGCAGTACACGCAGGAGATCGTGAAGGGCGCCGGGGGCGTGTACCCAGGCGGGAAGTTCCGCGTCTACGGCGACTTCTGCTGGGGCGGCGACAAGAGCCGCGCGGAGGTCTACTTCCTCCCGACGGGCCAGCAGGTCCCGACCGCGCTCGCCGGGACTGACATCGATCAGGCGAAGCGAACGCAGCAGCAGCTCATCGCGATGGGCATGAAGGGCACCTCGCTCGAGGCGAGCAACACGTTCGTCGAGTTCGAGGCGCCGGACAAAGACAAGATCTTGTGGGGCTCGGGCGATCAGGCCGTGGTGCGCGTCGTCCTCTACGACAACCGCGCGCAGCGCACGACCGGCGTGACCGCCGACACCATCATCACGCTGAAGGGCACCACCGCGCCGCTCCCGATCATGCTGATCTTGGGGGCGCTCCTCGGACTCGTGGTGCTGTCGCTCTTGGTCGTCATCATCGTGAAGAGCGGCGGCAAGAAGCGCGGCAGCGCGACTCCTCCTCCGGCCGCGCCGATCGTGGCCGGTGGCGCCCCCATGGGTCCCCCGATGGGCGGCTACGCTCCGCAGGGCTACGGCGCACCGGCCGCTCCCGCTCCAGTCAACCCGGAGTTCATGTACGGAGCCTCACCCGGCGGCTACGGCGGCGGCAACGCGACGAGCGCAACCTTGCAAGGCGCGGCCGGCGTCTACACGCTGTTGCCCGGCCAGGAGCTCAAGGCAGGTCGCGACCCGGCGCATTGCGGGATCGTCTTGAACGAGCCGCGCGTGTCGGGCGTGCACGCCACGCTCAAGCTCGAGAACGGGCAGCTCTTCGTGCGCGACGAGAACAGCAACAACGGCACGCTGGTGAACGGCAACCGCATCGCCCCCGGCGTCTGGTCGCCCGTGCAAACGGGCTCGATGGTGCGTTTCGGCCCCATCGAGTTCAGCGCGCGCCTGAACTGAGAGCACGCCTTGCAGCGGTCCCTGCTCGGCACCAGCGTCGACCACGCCGAAGAGACCCACCCGGGCCTCGATCCCGAAAAGCAGCTCAACGAGGACTCTTGCGGCTCGAGCGAGAGTCCTTTCGGGCTGTTGTTCGTGCTGTGCGACGGCATGGGCGGTCACTCCGCTGGCGAGGTCGCGAGCCGCAAGGCGGTCGCCACCGTCATCGAGCAGGTAAGGGCGGCTCCGCCGAACAGCGATCCCGGCAAGACCCTGCGCAGCGCGCTCGAAGCCGCGAACACCGCCGTTTGCGAGCTCGGCGCCGGGGCGTCCCAACATGCGCGTCCCGGCTCGACCTGCGTCGCCGTCTTGCTCTCGAGCGGCGGCCTGTACGCGGCGCACGTCGGAGATTCGCGCGCCTACCTCGCGCGCGGTGGGCAGGTTCAACGCCTGACCCGCGATCACTCCGTGGTCGCGGAGCTCCTCGCGGCGAGCGCCATCACTCCCGAACAAGCGGCCGCCCACCCGAACGCGCACCAGATCACCCGGGCGCTCGGCATGCAGCAGAGCGTCGCCGTAGACATCTCCCCGCCCCATCACTTGAAGCGCGGCGACACGGTCCTCCTCTGCTCCGACGGCCTCACGGATCTCGTGGCGGACCATGAGATCGCCACGGCGCTCGCGAGCTCGCCGGACTCGGCGAGCGCGAGCCAGGAGCTGATCCGGCTCGCCCTCGGCCGTGGCGGCCACGACAACGTGACGGTGCAGGTCCTGCGCGTGCTCGACTCGGCGGACAATGCCCCGACCGTCGTCGACACGTTGTTCGAACCGGTCGCGGACAGTCAGCCGGCAGCGCGCGTCGGACCCGCCGTAGAAGCGCCGGCCACGCTGGTCGACGTCGGCGCGACGCTGCACGATCGAGGTCACCTGAGCGAAACCCCACCCATGACGGAGCGTCTGAAAGTCGCTCCTACCATGGTGGACCATCACGACCGCGCGACGCCCATTGCCCCCTTTCCTCCTCCGGGAGCCCTGGGGGCGACACCACCGCCACCACCCACCCCAGTCTCGAACCCGAAGCCGCCCACGTCGCTTCCCCCCGACGCTCCGGCACGGCGTGGCAGCACGATGCTCGCCGCGAGTCTCGGAGTGGTCGCGGTGATCGTGGTGTTCATCCTTCTTTGGTGGGTCGTGGGCGGGGGTCGTCGCTGATTGTGTCGACTCTCTCGCTGGGCCTTGCTACTTCTTTTCAGCGATGATTCCCGGGCTCGGCAAGCAAACCATCACGATCGGCAGCGCTCCGGAGTGTGACATCCGACTCGGAGGCCCCGGAGTCGCCCCGCAGCACGCGCGGCTCGTCCATCAAGGCGGCGGGACTCTCGTGTTCGTCGACGGCAACGCCGGTCCTAGCTTCGCGAACGGCGCGCAGCTCCCGCCCGGAACGCAGGTGCCGTTCGATCTGCGCACCCAGTTCGCGGTAGGCCAGGCCGCCGTCCCGAACTCGCACCCCGCCATCGCTCTCATGCTGATGGAGATCGGCAAGCTCCCGGTCACTCCCGGTCAGCTCGTCATCGGCCGCGAGCCGGCCCGGGTCAATCTGGTCATCCAGCACGCGAACGTCTCCGGCCAGCACGCCGTGTTCACGCTCTCGCCGCTCGGCGTGACGGACAGCGGGTCCACGAGCGGCACGTGGGTCGATCGCGAGCGCCTGGCGCCTCAGCAGCCGCGTCCGCTCGAGGCACACGCCTACGTCGCTTTCGGTCCCGTGGTCGTGCCCGCCGCGCTGCTGCAGCAGATCGCGACGGCGCTCGCTTCGGGTCAGGTCCCTGCCGCCGGCTATGGCCCCGCGCCGCAACCAGCGGCAGGCGCCGGCACGGGCGCTTACGGCGCCGCTCCGGGCGCCGCCACCGGCGTCGCGCAGCAGTACCCGCAAGCCGAGAGGTCGGGCGAGGCTGCGCCGCGCCCCAAGCACAAGACGGTGATCGGGCAACTCCAGCTCGGCTCCCCCGGCGCGGTCGGAACCAAGAGCATCGGTCGTACCCCGGACAACGACATCCAGATCGCGACGCCGCAGGTCTCGAGCCGCCACGCGCTCTTGCACTTCGTCAACGGGCAGCTCTTCCTCGAGGATCGCAACAGCGCGAACGGCACGTACGTGCGCGGCCAGCGCATTCCCCCCGGGCAGCGCGTGCCGGTGCAGAGCGGCGAGAAGGTCTTCATCGGGCCGATGCCGCTGCTCCTGCAAGTCGCGGGGCAAGACGTCGAGGTCGTGGTCGAGGACGTCGCGCAGTGGGCGGGGCGCCCGCTCTACGAGATCGAGGCCTGGGATCTCGTGATGCAGGTGCCGGATCGCGACAACCCGAGCGAGCTCAAGACCCTGCTCGATCACGTGAGCTTCAAGGCGCTGCCCGGCGACTTCATCGCGCTGATGGGCCCGAGCGGCGCCGGCAAGACCACGCTGCTTCTCACCCTGAACGGTTACCTGCCGCCCACCGGCGGCCAGGTGCGCATCAACGGCGAGGACCTGTACTCGATCTACGACGCCCTGCGCGGCTCGATCGGCTACGTCCCGCAGGACGACATCGTGCACCCGGAGCTCACGGTCTGGGAGGCGGTGCGCTACAGCGCGAAATTCAGGCTGCCGCCCGACTACTCCGAGGAGGAGATCGACCGCCGCGTGCAGACCACGCTCGCTCAGCTCGGGCTCGAGAACGTGGCGCACCTGGAGATCGGCAAGCCCGAGCGCAAGATCCTCTCCGGCGGTCAGCGCAAGCGCGTCAACATCGCGATGGAGCTCGTCACCGACCCGGTGATCATGTTCCTCGACGAGCCGACGAGCGGCCTCGCCGCCGACGACACGGCGGCCTTGATCCACCTGCTCGCGGATCTCGCGAAGCAGACCGGCAAGACCATCATCACCACCATCCATCAGCCGGCGAAGGACGAGTTCGAGAAGTTCAACCTCGCGCTCATCCTCGGCGTGGGCGGCATCACGATGTTCTACGGGAGCGGCCGCGACGGTTACCGCTTCTTCGGGTCGTGGCTCGAGCGCCAGGGCAAGCCGAACAACGTCGACAACCCGCGCGACATGTTCGACATGTTGAATCAGCGCGAGCGTCCGATCTTCGACGCGATGCGCGCGCAGAACCCGAACGCGCCGCGCTACCTCGCTCGCGCCCAGGCCGCGCGCGAGTGGAACGCCGAGTACTTCAACCCGCAGAACCCCATCTTCCAGAAGATGTTCGCGGGCAAGCGCGCCGTCGGCACGGGCTCGACGCAGCAGGCGGTGCCGAAGCGCAAGACGAACACCAG
>JAEZYO010000183.1 GCA_023419055.1 Pseudomonadota bacterium
CGCCTTTCGAAGCCAGACGATCCCCGGGTCCATCAAAGCGACCTTCGGTACCACGGACCCGACCTCCCAGCGGCGCCCGGCGAACGGCGCCTTCACGCTCGCGACCCCGAAGCGTTCGCCCTGAGAAGAGACCAGGGTCGCGGGTATGGCAGCGACCAGGTCGCTCTGCGCCAAAGCCGACAGCGCCAGGACGAAGCTCGGCACGCTCAGCGCGACCCGCCGAGTGAGCCCCTTCTCCGAAAGGACCGTGTCGACGTAGCCGCTGCTCTCGCCGCTGATCGAGACGAGCACGTGCAGCTCTTCGCAGTAGCGGCGCAGTGAAGGCGCCGCGAGGAACGGATGCTCGCGGCGCGCGGCGACCACGAACTCCTCTTCGAACACCCTGTCGGTGTCGAACCGCGCCGGCACGCTCTCGTCGAAGGGCGTGAGCGCGAGATCGATGGTCCCGGCGTCGAGCGCCGCGATGACGTCCTGGGGCATCAAATGACGGAAGCTGAGGTCGATGCGCGGCGCCTCGCGCTGCAAGAGCGAAACCAGGGACGGTAGAACGACCGCCGCGATGGCGTCGGGCGCCCCGATCACGAACCTCCGCGAAGAGAGCTTCGGATCGAAGGGCGCGACCGATCCGACGACGCCGCGCACCCGCGAGAGAATGTCCGAGACTGCGCCCGAGATCTCGCTCGCGCGCGCGGTCGGCAGCACGCCCTTGGGCGTTCGGAGGAATAGCGGATCGTCGAACAGCTCGCGCAAACGACCGAGGCCGTGGCTGACAGCGGACGGTGAGACGTGGAGCTGCCTCGCGGCGTTCGCCACGTGGCGCTCCTTGAAAACGGCCTCGAACACGACGAGCAGGTTCAGGTCGACGCGCGCTAGATCAATCTCGTTCAGCATGTCCATGAATTCATATCATTTGATTCACTACGATGTAGGTGGCACTTCTTCACCCGTGAGCCGCGCTACCGGTCGAGAAACGCCGGGCCGCGGAGGAGGAATGATCCATGTACGCTCAGCCTGTGATGAAGGCCGCTCCGGCGACCGTGGTCGACTTCTGGAAACGAGCGGGTCAAAAGGCCTGGTTCGCCAAGGACCCCGAGTTCGATCAGCGCTTCCGCGACGAGTTCCTGCCCGCGCACCTCGACGCCGCGCGTGGCACGCTCTCGAGCCTGCTCGAGACCGCCGAGGGAGCGCTCGCGCTCTGCCTGCTCCTCGATCAGTTCCCGCGCAACGCCTTCCGGGGAACGTCCCACATGTACGCCACGGACGAGCTCGCTCGACGCGTGGCCGATCGAGCGATCCGAGCCGGTCACGATCGCTTGCTCGAACCCGAGCTCGCGGTCTTCGTCTACCTGCCGTTCGGGCACTCCGAGCGCCTGGTGGACCAGGACCGCTCGGTCGAGCTCTCTCACCGTCTAGGTGGCGACTACCTCACCCACGCCCTCCGTCACCGCTCCATCATCGAGCGTTTTGGGCGCTTTCCCCATCGAAATTCGATCCTAGGGCGCCCCATGAGACCCGACGAGCAGCGCTTCCTCGACGAAGGCGGTTTCGCCGGATGAGCACGCTCGATTGGTCGCAGGTCGTCGACGCGAAAGCTCACGGAACGACGGCGGACTCCCTCGCCCGAGAGCGGAAAGGATACGTCGACGTCTTTCGCGGTCTCTTGATCGCGCACATGGCGCTCGACCACGCGTCTCTGATGTTCAACGCGCGGCGGCCGGCCGAAGAGATCGCGGCCGTTCGCCCGGAGCTGCCGGGAGATCTCGCGCAGTTTCTCACGCGCTTCACGGGCGTCTCGGTCGCGCCGGGCTTCTGCTTCATGGCAGGCTTCATGGTCGCCCTCACGAGCAGCGCCCGCGAGCAGCGCGGAGTGCCGAAGCGCGAGGTCACCCGGCGTCTCGTCACGCGCGGGTTGGTCTTGATCGCCGTGGATGCGCTCATCCTCGGCTTGCCGCGCGCGGCGAGCGGCTTCTACTCCTTCATGGTCCTGAGCTGTATCGGAGTCAGCATCATGCTGCTCGCGCTCTTGCGGGACATCTCTAGCCGCCGCCTCCTACCCGTCGCGCTCGGAGTGCTCCTTCTCCACCCGTTGCTCGATGTTTCCGCCTTACCCGTCCCGCTTCAGGCCATCCTTCACGAACCGATCCGAAGCGGAGCGTTCCGCTCGCTCTACCCCGTCATCCCCTGGTCAGCGATCGTGCTCCTCGGCTTCGTCGTCGGCCGAGACACGCTCACGCGGTCGAAGCCGGAGCGCTTCTGGCTCCTGCTCTCGGGCGCGTCGCTGCTCGTTTTCCTCTTGCTCCGTTCGAACGGCGGCTACGGCAACGCTTACGCCTACGGAAGCGTGGGAAGCTTCGAGTTCTGGCAATTCGCGAAGTATCCCCCGGATCTGGCGTTCTTGAGCTGGTCCTTCGCGCTCACCTTCGCGGGCCTCGCGCTCGTGCGCGTCCTCACACGGGGCGAGGTGCCGGCGCTCCTCCGCCCCTTCGCGCTCTTCGGCAAGGTCCCGTTCTTCTTCTACGTGACTCACTTCTACGTGCTCGGGCTCGCCGCTGCGCTCTTGCGTACGAAGTTCCTTCTGCCCGGCACGTACCTGGTGTGGCTCTGCCTGCTCCTTCTGATGGCCTGGCCGTGCGCCTGGTACTACCGGAAGAAGGTGGAGCGACCGAACCTCGTGACCCGCTACTTCTGAGCTTGCCTCGCTCGGTCGAACTTCACGGAGATTCCGACCACTCGGCGAACGCGAGAAACGATCGGGCGATTCCGACCTCCTCGAGGTAGTGACCGAGCCCATTGTCGACATAGAGCGCGTGGCTCGACCCGAGGAAGAGGCTCCGCACGTTCGGCAGCGGGAAGCTCTCGGCGTGAGGCGTTCCGTACTTCTTCGTCAAGGACGCGTACGACGGCCAGATCCAAGGCACCTCCGCGCGAAAACGCAGCTGACAGCTGCCGTCCGGTTCCAGGCGTTTCGTGAGCTCGAGCGTGCCGTAGTAGAGGCCGAACACCGAATCCCACTGGCTGGCGTCGGGCATGTAGAACGTCCCTGACTCGAATCGCTCACCGGAGCCGCACTTCGACCGAGCTGCCCGCTGCCGGAGCTTCTCTGCCTGACGCTGGATCTTTCGGTTC
Source organism: Pseudomonadota bacterium (assembly GCA_023419055.1). Next base: position 3,127 of record JAEZYO010000183.1, read on the forward strand.
TCCGAGAAGATCTCGGGCTCGAGCTCGTAAGGTGTGCCGACCCGCGAGAGGTAGTGATCCATCATCTTGCCGGTTTGACGGGCGATCAGGCTGACTTTTCCTCCGGTGGCGAGCGTCGAGTAGAAGTCGACCAAGAACGCGCTATCGCCCTCATTCAAGGGCGCTCGACGAACGGCCTTCTCCTCGAGCTCGTCGATGCGAGCCTGAAGCGTCGCGACCCCGATCCCCGTTGCGAGCGTGAACGCCATCCCGAGCCTGGGCCCAGGAAAGAGAATCATCGCGGAAACGGCGGCACCCAGGAGCGCGAGCGCGACCCAGGTTCGAGATCGGCGAACGATTCGGCTCCACGCCTTCGGCGGCTCGCTGGTCATCGCGCCGACGCCCAGCGGTCGATGGCGGCGGTCATTTCCCGCGAATGGCTCAGCCAGATGAAATGGTCCGCAGGGAGGATGACCGTCTCGACTTGCGCGCCGCTCTGGCGCAGCGCCCGAGCGACACTTTGGTTATAGGCGAGCGGGAAGCGCGGATCTTCGCTCCCGGCGATCATGAGCACGTCCGACCGGAGCTCCTTCCGCGCCACCTGGCCGCTACCGGATACCAGGATGAACCCGCGAAAGTGGCGCGCGATCTCGTCGTCTTGCAAGAGCGCCGTCGTGCCGATCGCGCCGTTCGAGAGCCCGACGAGAAAGACCCGCTCTCGGTCGACCTCGGGAGGCAGGTGCTCGGCCACGAGCGCCCGAACCGCCGCCTTGCCGGGAGGCGTCCAGAACGCGCCGGTGAAGTCGAGAAACGGAGCGACGATCACGTAGCGGTCGCCGAGCGCGCGATTCAAGACGTCCAGGTACGCCGAGAGCTGACCGCCGAAGCCGTGGAGAAAGACCAGGCATGGCCGGCGCCCCGCGCCAGCCGGAACGTGCTCGAGATGCCGGGGAAGGCTCGGGAGCGCGTTGATGAGCGCGGCGTTGGGCCAGGGCTCGAAGTCGGGCGAATAGGCGCGCTCGAGCAGGACCTTCAGGTGTTCCATCTCGCGTCCCCGGATCATTCCCATCAGGTTCGAGAAGCGAAGCCCCGTGAGCACGGTTTCGCGCTCGCGCACGACGCGGCTGAGCCAGGGCGGAGAAGTCTCACGCTGCCCTCGCTCGACGAAGCGGAACGCCTGCGGCGAAGGCGCCGCCCAGAGCCTCACCGCGACGAAGGCGACGAACCCGAGCCCACCTGCCGCCACCGCGAACCACAGCAGTGAGCGCTGACGGCTCGTGCTCGGGCGCTTGCCGAACGCGACCAGGCCCATCGGGACCAACCAGCAGGCGAGCGCGAACGCGGAGCTCGTCACTCCATTCGCCGAGACGAGGAGCACCAGCACCAGGAAGAGCGCCACCGACGAGCATCCACAGAAGAGCCGAACGACGGTGCTCCAACGCTTCGACCGCGGTCTCGATTCCCACTCGGCGTCCGGCGCGCCGCTCATTTCGACTCGGGCTCGTCGGCACAGTTCGAGCGCCGCTGCTCGTCGGAGCGAGGCAGCATCATGGCCGTAGTCTGCAGCTGCCATCCGGACCGCTGATAGAACCCCTGAACTCGAGGCGCAGCCGTCAGCGTCACCACCAAGAAGCCGTCGAGGTGGCGCTGGAGCTCCTCCAGGATCGCGCGGCCGATACCGCGACGCTGATGCGACGGCACCACCACCAAGTCCACGACACTCGCGTAAAAACGTCCGTCGTCGACCGTGCGCCCGAAACCGACGAGCTCCCCGTCCTCGAAAGCAAAGGCCTTGAACGAGCTCCGTGCGAAGGAGCTCCTCACGTCCTCGGCGTTCCGATCACGCCAACCGACCGCTCGGAACAGCTCCACCACCCGTTCCCACGAGACGTTCCCGTCGTCGCTCTCGATCCGCATGCGACGGCTAGCATACGCGGTCGCTCGGAAGTTCCCAGCGGGTACGCCTCTCGAGGCCCTCCGGAGCTCCAGGGCTCGGTTCCTGGAGCTCCTTCTCGGAGCCTGGGTTCGTCAATCGAGCTTCGCGAGCACTCGATCCAGCGCCGCGTAGCCCTCGTTGAGCCCCTGCTC
>JAEZYO010000335.1 GCA_023419055.1 Pseudomonadota bacterium
CTCCGGAGCTCGGCGCTCGGCGAGCGCGAGGTCGGCTTGATCGTGGGCAGCGCGTTCGGAAACGTGGAGCGCTCGATCCGCTTCTTGCAGCGCCTCGCGGCGCGCGGGCCGAAGCTCGCTAACCCCGCGGAGTTTCCTCACCTCGTGGCCTCGGCCGCCGCGGGTAACGCCTCCATCTACGCAGGCTTCCGCGGTCCGGTGCTGACGGCGAGCGAACGCGAGCTCGCCGCCGAAGCGGCGCTCTCGCAGGCGATCGCTCTGTTCGAGCTGCCGGACGTCGACGCCATCGTGACCGGCGCGGTCGCGGCGCGCGACGCCATCGTCGACCAGGTGCTCGGCGTTGCCAAGGGAGACACCTTACCCCGCGGCGAGGGCGCCGCTTTCGCGACTTTGGAGCGCGAAGCGAACGCGCGGGCGCGTGGAGCTCGCGCGCTCGGTCGTCTGCTCCGGCACCGTGAAGTGCGGAGTGAGCTCCTCCGCGCGCTCGAGGACGAGGGCAGACCTGGACCGATGAGCGCCTTGATCCTCGCCGTGACGACGCCCGAGCTCCGGAGCAAACTCGAGGCTTCGGCGTGGGGAGGCGCGCGCCGCATCGACCTGCTCCGGGAGGGGGGCAGGCACGAAGCGCTCGGCGCGTTCGCTCTCGCGCGGACCCTCGCCGAGCTCGCGGGAGGCGAGATCGCGGACGCCCTGATCGTGAGTGGCTCGGACGAGCTCTGCTACCTGACTCGACTCGAAGCGACCTCCGGAGGTGGGACTTGAAGCCGGTGTCGGTGATCGCGGCTGGAGCCGTCTCGGCCCTCGGCGTGGGCGTCGAGGCCTACGATCCCGGGCGCGCCGGGGAGCCCCCGCCCTCGGCGCTCGAACTCGATCCGGAGCTCGAGCGCGCCGGACTGCGAACCAGGCTTTCGGGGCGCGTTCGGGCCGCGCTCCCGCCGGCCGCGGATCGCGCCGAGAGCTTGCTCCTCGCGGCGGCCCGGGGGCTCACCTCCGCGCTCGACCCCTCGGTCCCGGATTTTCGGACGCGAAGGGTCGGGCTCTGTATCGGCACCTCGGGCGGCGGACTGCCGAGCCTCGAGCAGGCGCTCGAGCAGAGGGCGGAAGGGCGTCCGCTCGACGCTTCGCTCGCTCGAGGAGCGTTCTATTTCGGGGCGCTCGACGCCCTGCGCCGCGAGCTCGGGATCGAGCCGCTCGAAGAAGTGCTCGTGCTCTCGGCCTGCTCGTCCAGCACGGTCGCCATCGGGCTCGGCGCTCGCTGGCTCGACGCGGGCCGCGTGGATCTGGTGATCGCCGGAGGTTTCGACGCGCTCACGCTGTTCATCGCTGCCGGATTCGAGTCCTTGCGCGCCACCTCGGGGGCTCCGCCGCAACCGTTCCGCGTCGGACGCGAAGGCATGGCGCTCGGTGAGGGCGCGGCGCTCTTGGCGCTCACCCGTGCGGATGAGCCCGACCGTGGACGGCTCGGGTACGTGCTCGGGTTCGGAGCCTCCTCGGACGCCGTGCACGTGACCGCCCCCGACCGAACGGGCGCGGGGCTTTCGCGCGCAGCCGGGCGCGCGCTCGCCGACGCGGGGCTCGCCCCGTCACGGATCGATCTCGTGAGCGCGCACGCGACCGCCACGCCCTACAACGACGCCGCCGAGGCCAACGCGATCGAGCTCGCGCACGGCGTGGCCCCCGAGCGCGCGGGGGTGCAGCCCTTCAAGGCGGTGATCGGTCACACGTTGGGCGCCGCGGGCGCTCTCGAGTCGCTCTCGGCGCTGCGCGCGCTCGCGACGGCGATCTTGCCGGCGGCGCCCGGCAAGGGCGCGGTGGAGCCGAACTTGCGGGCGCGCTTGCTCGAGCGGAACATGGCGGGAAACCCGGCGTTCGCGCTCAAGCTCAGCGCGGCGTTCGGCGGAGCGAACGCCGCGCTCGTGCTCGGTACGCGGCGGCCCGATCGCTCTCCGGCGCGCGTCACCCGCTCGGTGCGCCTCGAGCTCGTCGGCACGCCGTGCAGCGAGCTCGACGAAGCGGCTCTCGCCGCTCGACTCGGCGTGGACCCGCTCCGCCTCGCGCGACTCGATCCGCTTTCTCGGCTCGGCGTGGCCGCGTGCGCCGCTCTCCTCGCGGAGCGAGAGGGAGCGCTTCCGGAGGGAACCGGCGTGGTGGCGGGCAGCGCAGGGGCGACGCTCGAGCGCAACGAAGCGCATCACGCGCGCCTCCGCGAGCGCGGAGCGCGCGGCGCCGAGCCGCGGCGCTTCCCGTCGACGTCTCCGAACCTGATCGCCGGGGAGTGCAGCATCCTCTTCGGGCTGAAGGGTCCGGCGTTCACGGTCGGGGCGAGCTCGAGCGCCGCGCTCGAGGCGCTCTCGACCGGTTACGACCTGGTCGAGGCGGGAGACGCGCCAGCCGTCCTCGTCGTGGCCGCCGAAGAGTCGGGCGTCGTCACGAGTGAGCTCGCCGCGGTGGCGGGCCTGCCGGTTCCGGCGCCCGGAGCGGTCGCCCTCTTGCTCACCGCCTGTGATGACTCGATCCCGCAGAGAGAGCGCGTGGATCGGGCAGCGCTGGCCTCGTTGCAGCTCGAGGTGCGTCGGACCGGTGGCCGGTTCACTGAGACGGCGCCCGGGGTTCCCACCTTGCTCGAGGGGCTCCGCCGGCTCGGCTTCTCCTCGCGACTTGCCTAGGGCGGGGGCCTTTGGCAAGGTCGGCCCCCGGAATGCGCCGGCTTGGTCCGGCGTTCCAGGCGAAGTCCTCCTACGACCATGCGTCCCGCCGCCCTGTTCCTGGTTCTTTTCGGTCTGCTCTCGGCAAGCTGCTCGAAGCAGTACATCCCCAACACCGACGTCGAAGAGAACGACTTCAACCGCAAGGTCGTGGAGTTCTGCGAGGAGTATCGGCACGCGGTCGAGCGCCGCAACGTCGCGCTGCTCCTGAAGCTCGCCGACAAGAGCTACTACGAGGACGGGGGCAACATCGACGCGAGCGACGACCTCGATTACTCGGGCCTCAAGGACTACCTCGAGACCGAGTTCCGCAAGGTGAGCGCGGTGCGCTACGAGATCCGCTACCGCGAGGTCAGCCGCGGACGGAACGACCGCATCTTCGTCGATTTCACGTACAGCGCGAGCTACAAGCTCCCGACGGGCGAGGGGACCAGCGTCTGGCGTCGTAAGGTCGCGGACAATCGTCTCGAGCTCCTCGAGCAAGACGACGCGTTCAGGATCGTCGCCGGCATGTAGCGGCGAACCTCGACTTTACTGGACCAGGAAGGCGCACGAGTTGCCGTCGAGGACGCGGAGCGGCGTCTTCTTCCCCTCGGGCAGCAAGTTCCAGACGGCGCGCCGATCTTTCGCCCTGAGCGTGTAGGTGAGCGTCAGCCGCGCGTCGTGCGCCACGACTGACGGCATGACCTCTTTCCAGAGGTCTTGAACGATGCAGTTCGGATCGGCGAGGCCCACGCTGGCTGCGCGAGTTTCATTGCGTTTTTCGAGTCCGCTCGGGGTCACCGTGATCACGAGGTGCTGCTTGGCGAGGCCGGAGCCTGGGCCCACCGCCGCGCCTGCCGGCTTCCCGAACCAGGCTTCGAGTTTCCCCGCTGGCGCCAGGCGACCGCCCTGAAATGGCCCGATCTCCATCGCGGCGAGCACCGCTTCGGGGTTCCACTGGTGGGCCGCCGAGCGAGCGCGCGCGTAGGCTTCGTCCGGATCGAACACCGTCTCCGGGGCGGCGCGCTCGGCCACGCTCGGCGCAGCCGGCGCTTTCGCGAGCGCGGAAGCGTTCGTCTCGGCTCGGCGCTTCGAGGCGCCGACACCGATGAAGACTCCGATGCCGATCAGGGCGGCCCCTGCCGTCACCACGAAGGTCGGCCAGGGAAAGGCCTTGCTGCGCGGGGGACGTGGCCGGACAACGTCGGGCTGCACCCGATCAGGGTAGCCGAAAGTCTTCGACGATTTCAGCGATCACGTAGCGCTCGCCCAGGGGCCGCAGCAAAAAGAACAATTCATCGCCGAGGAGCCGGGTCCGGCCCGTCCACGAGGTGCGCACCTTGGCGTGGACCACCAGATCAGTGCCCTCGGCGTCCACGAAGTTCGGCCGCGTGCCCGCGAGCCGCCCGAGATCTTGAGGCCGGTAGGTCTCGAGCTCGGACTCGCGGAAAAGTACTTCGTCCGCGAGGGAGGCGTAGTCGAGCTGCGAAAAGCGCGCGCGCCAGAAGGCGCGCACCGGCTGGCGCTGCGAGCCGCTGTCGACCCACGCATCGGCCGAGACGAGCTCGTCGAGCTTCTCCGGCGCTTCTTGCACGACCGCCGCGAAGAACTCTCGCACCACCGTTCGCGCGGCGCGCGGATCGGGCGGAGCCGAGAGCACCACGAGCCCATCGAGCGTTTTGGCGCTCTCCGTCACCGTCGGCAGAGACGGCGCGGGATCCACGGCAACGCCCGGTGGTTTGCGCGGCTCCTCCGGGAACGAGCTCACCGTCTCGAAGGTGGCGGGGCGCGTGCCGCAGCCCCACGCGAACGTCAGGTAGAGCGCCCCGAGGGCGCTCCCCACGAATCTACAGTTGCTCGACCGCAGGATCATCCGCACGCGTGAGCGTCACTATCGATCGCTCCGGCACGGCCGTCCAGCGCGGAGCCACCGCTTCGAGCTCCGAGGCGACGAGCGTGAAGTGCGTGCTGTCGATGCTCGGGATCCGCGCGCGCCGCAGGCCCTCTTCACCGAGCAGCTCCTCGATGTCGAACTTCCCCTTGAGGACGCGGTACGCCATGTTCCCGTTGCGGTGAACCGCTACCAGGCGCTCCCCGTTCGTCACCAGGATGTCGCCGGTGTTGGGCTCGAACCCCTCTTCCGCGGAGAGGCGATCGACCAGGGACACCGACGCCCGGAGCGCCGCCCGCATCGCCTCGGCGCTCACGTTCGCGTCGTGAAGGCTGCCGGAGTCATGCAGGAAGGAGAGGAACAGATAGAAGAAGAGCTCGCTGTCGGTCTCGCCGCGCACGTTCCGCCGCAAGAACTCGGGCTGTGAAGCGAGCAAGCGATCGCGCAGCCGCTCGAAGCCGGTGATCGTGCCGGTCTGCGCCCAGAGCCAGGACCGATAACGGAACGGGTGCGTGTTCTCCGTGCGGAGACCGCCGACGCTCGCGCGCCGCACGTGCGCGAGCAGGATGTCGGTGCGAAGGTCGCTCGCTGCCTCGACCAGATCGATCTCGGGGCGCTCGTCGATGGGGCGACGCCGGAGCAAGACCTCTCCTGCTTGATAGAACCCGAGCCCCCAACCGAGTGCTTCATCGCCGCGGCGGCGCACCTTGAGCTCGCTCGCGTTCGACTCGAGCACGCGAGCACCCAAATCGGGTCGATTGCCGATGAAGCCAAACATTCTCACCATGCGCTCTACTCCGCTCGCGGGCTCCAGCGAGATCGTCACGCGAAGCCAGATCAAATCATACCGCCCGCGAGGCCATCGCGCATGCTCCGAGTGACTCGGCCTGCCAGCCGAGTCCGCGTGGTCGACTCATACCTCCGCGCACCTCGCTCTGTTTCACACCCGAGTCAGGGGGCTCGCGTTGACAGCTCGGCGTGGTGGGCCATTCTGAGAACTGGGACGCGCATGGATCTTCCCGACTTCAGAGAAGCGCTGCTCGCGGTGATGGAAGACAAGCGCCACTGGGCGTGGCCTGCGTTCACCTCGGGCCTCGTGCCGCGCGACCGGCTGCACGTGCACCTCGAGCAGGAGTACGCGACTTACGTCCGGGATTTTCCGGTGCTCGTCGCGCGCGCTTACGTCGCCTGTCCGGTAGCGGAGGCGCGTCGCGAGCTCATCGCGAACGTCTACGAGGAAGAGACCGGCGGCCTGGTCGCGGGGCGCCCCCACCCGGAGCTGTTCCTGGAGTATCCCCGGGGGTTGGGCATGGATTTGAAGCGCTTCGAGCATGTGGAGCTGCTCTCTGCCGCCGCGGACTATCGAGCCTTTCTGGACCAGGCGACCCAAACACGGGGCTGGGCAGTTGCCGCCGCGGTCACGACCCTGTTCTTGGAGGGCACGGCGAACGAACGTGCCGAACTCGCAGGTGCTGCGCCTCCTCCCGCGCCGCTCGGCGAACACCCGCTCGTCAAGCACTACGGCCTACCGCTCGAGTCGCTCGCCCTCACGAAGGCGCACCGCGCGGTCGAAGGCTCACACCGTCAGGCGGCTTGGCGGGTGGTGCTCGACTTCGTCGCCGACGCCGATCGTCCTCGGGTGGTCGCTGCCATGCAAGACGCCCTTTCGAGCTGGAAGGCCTACCGGGACGAGGTAGCTCGCGCTTGCGGAGTCGTGCGGGGCCCGGACGGAACCCCCCAACGCTCCGCGAAGTAGTGGTAGCCTTCGCGCCGAGATGAGACCCCTGTCCGGCGCGCGGCCACGACGAAGAGTTGAATCCCTAGCCCTACTTGGGCTCCTGATTTGGGGTACTACGGCATGTGGTGCGGTGTACCCAGAGGTCGCGACGACGGTGACTTCTCCCCCGCCGGGTCTCGACCTCAAGCCGCCGCCTCCCGAGGATCTCCTCTACGTTCAGTTCGCTTCCGCAGAGATCCCCAAGCGCACGCGCGACGGACGTCAATGGGACTCGGTCGGAGGTGAGGCCCCCGACGTGTTCGCGAAGCTCATCGTCGACGGCCGTGACCTCATCGTGACGCCCATCCAGTCGAACACGCTGCGCCCGACCTGGCCCGATCAGGTGCGCGCCAATTACCGCATTCGCAAGGGCGCGCAGGTGCGGCTCCAGCTCTGGGACTCGAACCCGATCAACAATCACCCGGTCTGCGCGGAGAAGATTCGCGCGCTGCACGACGAGGCAGAGACGGGTCGGACGCTCGACGTGGAGTGCGCGAGCGGCGCGCGCGTGAGCCTGATCGTCGAGCGGGCGCACGCGAAGCTCGGGCTCGGCCTGTACTACGAGCTCCGGAACGAGGACATCGGCGTGACCCGCGTGCTCGCGGAGTCTCCCGCGGCGCGAGCAGGGCTCAGGGTGGGGGACCAGGTCCTGGAAATTCAGGGTGAGCCGGTGAAAAATCTCGAAGAAGGCCGCGCTCAGAGCCTCATCAACGCGAACGCGAGCGTGGGCGTCAAATTCAAGGTCAAGCACCTCGACGGCCAGATCGTGGACATCGTGGTGAAGAGCGGCCCCATCTACCCGCTGGTCACTGAGGACGTGCCGCTCGATAGTCATTGAGCGTCCCATTGCCCATGTCCCCTAGAACTCTCCTCGTCCTCGAAGGCCGTCACGGCGTGCTCTCCGTGCGCGGCCCGGATCGCAAGTCCTGGCTCAACGGCGTCGTCACGTGCGACGTGAACGCTCTGGCCCCCGAGCGTGGCGCGGTGGGACTCTTTCTGAACAAACAGGGCAAGGTGCGGACGGACCTGGTCCTGGTGGAAGGTGGGGAGCAGATCTTTTTGCGCGTTGCGCCGGAGCGAGCCTCCGCGCTGTTCGCGGAGCTCGACCGCATGCTCGTCATGGAGGACGCCGAGCTCACCGATCGCAGCGCGGAGCTCGCGTTCCTTTCGCTACACGGCCCCCGAGCTTTGGAGTTTGCCCAGAAGGTTCACGCCGCGCTCGCTTACGGTCGCGTCGAACAAACCGAAGTCGAGGACGTCGCCCTGGTCGTTCCCCGCGCGGAGCTCGAGGCGGTCGCGGACGCGCTCGTGGCCCTCGGCGCCGAGCGTGACGACGGATGCGGCTGGCTGTCGCTGCGAGTGGCGAACGGGTGGCCGGAGTTCGAAGTAGACTACGGGGACTCGGACAACGCCCACGAGGCCGCCCTCGATCGGCGCGCCGTCTCCTGGTCCAAGGGCTGCTACCTCGGCCAGGAGGTCGTGTGCATGCAGGACATGCGCGGCAAGGTGAAGCGACGAGTCGTCCCGTTCGAGCTCGGCGGCTCCGAGCTCCCTCAGCCGGGCGTCGAGGTCAGCTCCGCAACCGGCGAGAGCATCGGCCGGGTGACGAGCGCGGTGCAAACCGAGGCCGGGCGAGTCCTCGCCCTCGGCATGCTGAAGGCGCCTCACTTCGAGCAGGGCAGCGTGGTTCGAGTGGGAGCGGCCGAGGGGCGCGTCCTCGGAGTTCACACCGCGTCATCCGGGAAGGCATGACCGGAACGACGGCTTTTGGTAGCGTCGCCTTTCAATGAGCTCCACCAGTCAGGGTAAGGACCAACCGGAAAGCCGCGTGACCGAGAAGGGCCTCCGGGTCGCGGACGACGCGCTCGGGCTGATCGCGAACACGCCCTTGGTTCGTCTCGGCCGGGTCGGGCCGCAGGGTGGGGCGACGGTGTGGGCCAAGTGCGAGTTTTTGAACCCCGCCGGCAGCGTCAAGGATCGCCCGGCGCTCTCGATGATCGCCGCCGCGGAGCGGAGCGGCGCGCTCAAGCCCGGCGCCACCATCGTCGAAGCCACCAGCGGCAACACCGGCATCAGCCTGGCCATGATCGCCGCCGTGCGCGGCTACCGCTGTGTTTTGGTGATGCCGGAGGACATGAGCCTCGAGCGTCGCTACATCCTCCGCGCCTACGGGGCCGATATCGTCCTCACCCCGGCGACGGACGGCATGGCCGGCGCGGTTTCGCGCGCGACCAAGGTGCTCGAAGACACGCCGAACTCCTTCATGCCGAGCCAGTTCAGCAACTCGGCGAACCCGCTCGCCCACGAGAACGGGACCGCGCTCGAGATCCTGGAGCAGACGAACGGGGAGGTCGGCGCTTTCGTGGCCGGCGTCGGGACGGGCGGAACCGTCACGGGCGTGACCCGGACTCTGCGGAAAAAGCTCGGGAAATCGGTGCTCGTGGTCGCCGTGGAGCCCGCCAGCAGCGCGGTGCTCTCGGGTAAGCCCGCGGGGATGCACGGCATCCAGGGCCTCGGCGCCGGATTCATCCCGGAGATCATCGATCGCTCGCTCATCGATCGCGTGTTCGAGGTGAGCGACCCCGCGGCCGAGCGCATGGCGCGCCGGCTAGCCCGAGAAGAGGGCCTGCTCGTCGGTCCCTCGTCGGGGGCGAACGTCCACGCGGCGTGTGAGATCGCGCAGGAGCTCGGTCGCGGCAACGTCGTCACCATCCTGTGCGACTCGGGCGAGCGTTACCTCTTCTAAGAGTCGCCGAGCGCCCGGGCTGCTGCACGGGATACGCGCGCTTCGAAAGTAAGCTCTCCTTTCCGAATCCGAGTGCGCCGGCGCGTGTCGCAAAATGATTCACGACACGCGTCTCGAATCGACGACGTGATCCGCTCCGCCTCCCGGGATCGAACGACTCACTCCATCGTGACGAGTATCGACCGATCGCGTTCACGGCGCGCGGCCCTGGGGAACCACGTCGGAACCCATTCGACGTGGTGGTCACCGCCCGAGCCCTCCCCACAAAAGTGCGGAAACGACACCAATGGCACGCATCGACGTCTGACTTGTGTGCCAGAATGACAATTCGTCCGAGCGGGTTGGGCTGAGAGTCGCCCCCCGAACGGCCTTTCATTGCCTTGGTGCCAGCATGAAGTTGAGAGCCATCAATCTTGGTCTGCCTGGTTTGGTGAGTGTGGTCGCTGCCTTCGCGTGCGGAGGTAACCCAGAAGTCGCGGGTAAGAACGACCTCAGCGCTGGCGGCACGTCGAGCAGCGACGGCGGTACGTCGAACAACACCGGCGGTACCGTTCACGTCGGCGACGGAGGTGACGACTCCGGCGGAACCAGCAGCGGCGGTTCGAGCAACGGCAACTGCGGCGGCGAGACGTGCGGCCTCGGCCAGCGCTGCGAGACCGACAAGAAGGGTAAGCAGAGCTGCGTCGACAACGCGTGCGACGACCTCGAGTGCGATGACAGCGAGGAGTGTCAGCCCGCGCCCGGCGGCGGCAACTACTGCTCCGACAACTCGTGCGACGGCGACGTCGACTGCCCGATCCATCGCTTCTGTGACGACGGGATCTGCGTCGACGACACCTGCACCGCGGGTGAGGCCAAGTGCGACGGCGACACCGTCGTGCTCTGCAGCTCGAACGGCGGCAAAGAAGAGCCCGCTCCCTACGTCTGCGAGAGCGCGGGCTACTACGACAGCGAGTGCAAGGACGAAACGCCGGGCCTCGCCGGCTGCAGCTGCGAGGACGACTGGGATTGCCCGAACTTCACCACGTGTGAAGTGGGCGCGTGTGTCGGCACCGGTAAGGAGCCGACGTGCACGCTCGAGCCGGAAGAATTCGCCGACCTCCTGCCGGAGCGCGAGTTTCACTGGGGCGGCGAGAGCAGTACGAACCAGACCGCGACGGGCAAAGCCTTCCCCTGGTCGTCCCAGGTCGTCAGCACGCCGATGGTCATCAACCTCGATGACGACAACGGCGACGGCAAGATCAACGAGCTCGATTTCCCCGAGATCGTGTTCATGACCTATCACGGCGGCGAGCCCGGCGATCAGGGCGTCGTGCGAGCCGTGCATGGTGGCGGGCCCAACAAGGGTGAAGATTACTTCGCCCTCTGCAACACCACGCACTGGTTCGAGGGCGACGCCGTGCTCGAGGATTGCAACGGTGCGACCGACGGCGACGGCCGCGACGACGCGCTCGGCCGTTCCGGAGGCTCGGTGGCCGCGGGTGACCTCGACTACGATGGCGTGCCCGAGATCGTGGTCCCCATCGAAGGCGGCGGGATTCAGATTCTGAACAACAAGGGCGAGATCATCACGACCAGCGCGCTCGGGCTCTGGCCTTCGGGTAGCGATTGGAAGTACCCCGCGCCCGCCATCGCGAACCTCGACTTCAAGGGGCTCGCCGAGATCGTGGTCGGTAATCGCGTCATCAAGCTCAAGCTGGATAACAAGAAGATCGTGATCGACAAGGTCTTCACCGGCAACAAGACGGCCGGCACGCAGGCTCATTTCGGGTGGGTCGACGAGGACGGCACGGCCAACGATCGCTGGGATCGCGATCCCGACCATCACGGCCCGATGGTGTGCATCGCTGATCTGAAGCCGGAGCTAAACGGGCTCGAGATCGTGGCGGGCACCGCGGTGTACCGACTGCCGGATGACTTGGCCGGGAACGCGCTCGAGCTGGTCTGGGACGGTAAGACCAAGAACGCCGAGCTCGATAATGAGCATCGAGAGGGGCTCTGCGCAGTGGCGGACGTGCTCGGCGCGGGCAGCGCCGCGGGCCCCGACAGTCCGCTCGATGGCCAGCCCGAGGTCATCGTGGTGGCCCAGGGCAACCTGCTCGTCTTCGACGGCGGAACGGGCGATCTTCTCCGCTACGACGATCTCAACGGCACCCCCGACGAGGGGACGCAAGACGGCCTGGGCGATCGCGGCGGTGGTGCTCCGAACGTGGACGACTTCGACGGCGATGGCTTCCCCGAGATCGCGACCGCGCTCGAGAAGTTCTACGCGGTGATCGACTTCCAGCCGACCTCGACGGCTTGTCCGGCGTGGCCCGCGGCGATGAGCAAGACTGCCGACCCGCCATCCGGCGCCGATCCGCTGGCCCGCAACCCCGGTACTGACACGTGCGATGGCGACGACGACTGCGCTGTCGGCGCGGTCTGCAACACTCGCATCGGTGAGTGCGTCTGCCTCCACAACGGCTGGAAGCGCACCACCGAGGACGACTCGAGCCGCACCTCCTCGTCGAGCGTGTTCGACTTCAACGGCGACGGCGCCGCAGAGGTCGTCTACAACGACGAGTGCTACTCGCGCATCTACGAGGGCAAGAGCGGGCTCGTTTACCTTCAGATCCCGTCGCTCAGCCGCACCATCAACGAGAACCCGGTGGTGGCGGACGTGGACAACGACGGTAACGCCGAGATCATCTTCCTCAACAACAACGAGACGCGCCAGTGCGGCGAAGATCCTCTAGCGGCCACCAAGGACGAGTCACCCGGCACGGTGGATCGCGAGTCGCTTCCGAACGGCATCGACGTCTACGGTGATCCCAGCGACCAGTGGGTGGCCGCGCGCCGGATCTGGAACCAGCACTCGTATCACGTCACCAACGTGACCGAGGGCGGCAGCATCCCGTCCCACGAGCCCGAGAGCTGGAAGCCGCTGAACGGCCGCCTCTACAACACGTACCGCTCCCAGCCGCGTCAGTACAACGTCGCGCCGGATCTCGCGCTGACGGCGATCCAGATCTCGTCGCCGGACGCGGCGTGCGGCTCGCTCTCCGACACGATCCAGATCGTGGTCGAGGTGCGAAACCTCGGCGATCTGCGCGTTGGTCCGGGCGTCATCCTCACCTACGAGGGGTCCTGGGGCATCGACACGGAGGAGCTGCTCGACGGCGGGGGTGACCCCATCACCTTCACGCTCGACAAGAGCCTCGAGCCGGGCGCGTCGACGCTCGTCACGGTCGAGTACGACGTCGGCGACAATGAGGACCAGGAAGGCCTTCCGGACTCGGTGATCGTCACCATCGACGGCGACAACAAGGAGCGGGAGTGCGTCGAGGGCAACAACGACATCGAGGGTGACGTCGAGGCCGGCGCCGAAGTCGCCGATCTTCGCCTCGAGATCGACTCGGCCACGGGCTGCGCCGCTCCCAAGGTCAAGCTGACCGTTTACAACGACGGCTCCGCTCCGGCCGAGGACGTGCTCGTTCACCTGTACGCCGGTGATCCGAGCCAGGGCGGCACCAAGATCGGTCAGGTCACTGTCGACGGCCCGATCGAGGCCGGCGAGAGCGAGACCGTCACCGTCACGCTCGATCCGATCGCGCTCGACATCACGATCTGGGGCATTGCCGATCCGACGAACTCGATCATCGAGTGCAACGACGCCAACAACGTGACCGAAGGCCCGGACCTCGATTGCGACACCGGCGTGAAGTAACGAAAGCCGCGAAAGCGCGGTGACTCACGGGCCGTCTGCTCTCCGAGTAGGCGGCCCGTTTGCTTGGCAGCGGCCTCGGATTCGAGGCTTGGGACGCCAAAGTCAGGCGTCCGGGACACGATGTCGGCCGATTGGGCGCGAAGGCGTTTGATGGGGGCGCAAATCGGGCTTCTGTGACCCAAAGTCTGCCGTCTGTGACACGAACTCTGCCGTCTGTGACACGAACTCTGCCGTCTGT
>JAEZYO010000789.1 GCA_023419055.1 Pseudomonadota bacterium
GGACGCGAGAGCTCTCGATCGTCGACCTCGCTTGAGACCGCCGGCCGCAGCCAGGATGCCGGCCCCTCACCCAAAGGGGTGTATTTCCGAGACCTTCCGGGCTATGGCTCGAAGGTTCACATGCTCGAGGCCGACTCCTGGACCCCGCCGTCCACGTTCGACGACTTCTCGGTCGTGGCGCCGCTCGGGCGCGGCGGGATGGGGCAAGTCTACCTCGGGCGGGATCTCGCGCTCGATCGCGCGGTAGCGCTCAAGTTCATCCGCTCGGACATGCCGGACGAGTTCGAGCGGCGGCGCTTCGCGATCGAAGCGCGGGCCATCGCTCGCCTCGCGCACCCGAACGTCGTCTCCGTCTATCGCTACGGCGAGGTTCAGGGGAGACCTTACATCGCGTACGAGTTCGTCTCGGGCCGGCCGGTGAGCGAGCTCGACGGACCGCTGCCCTGGACGCGCGTGCTCCGCGTCGCCGTCGGGATGGCTCGCGGACTCGCGGCGGTGCATCGCGCCGGGCTCGTCCACCGCGACGTCAAGTCGGCAAACCTCATGCTCTCGGACTCGGGCGAGATCAAGCTGCTCGATTTCGGCCTCGCTCGCGGACACTCGTCGGCGATCTCGAGCCCTCGCTCCGCCCGCGAGCCGCTCTCTTCCGGCGTCAGCCGCGAGGGCACGGTGACGGGCACGCCGGCCTACATGGCGCCCGAGCTCTGGGACGGCGCCCCCGCGTCTCCCTCGTCGGACGTCTTCGCCGCCGGGCTCGTGCTCTACGACCTCCTGGTGGAGGAGGACGGGCGCGCGCTCCTCGAATTCAGCGAGCTCGCCGAGCTCTTTCAGACAGGCATGCCGTCGGTGCGTGTGGCGCGACCCGACCTGCCCTCGTCCTTCGCACGCGTCGTGGATCGCTGTTTGCGCGCCTTCGTGAACGATCGCTACCGGGATGCGCTCGAGCTCCTCGGCGAGCTCGAGGCTCTGAACGAGGTCTTCCTCCCCGCCCCTTTCTTCGGAGCGAGCCACCTCGAGGCGAGCGACGTCGACCTCGCGACGGCGTCGTTCGCTCGAGTGACCCTCACGCTCGACGCCTTCACCACGCGACTCTACGAGCGGCTCTTCGCGGAGCAGCCCCGCCTGCGTGCGCTCTTTCCGCTCGATCTCACCCAGCAACGGCAGAAGCTCGGCCACGCGCTGAAGCTCGCGGTGGAGTCCCTGCGCACGCCGGCTCGCCTCACCGCGTTGCTCGAGGATCTCGGCAGAACTCACAGTCGCCTCGGCATCCCTCCGGATGATCTCGCTCTCCTCGGTGAGCACCTGCTCGAGTCGCTGCGCGAGCTCGACGCCGAGCACTGGACCCCCGCGCTGCAAGCCGCCTGGACCCGGGCCTGGAAGCTGGTCCTCGAAGCGCTGCTCCGCGGCTACGAGCAGGGAGCCGAACCGCGCGTCGAGGCGCGGAGCACGGAGACCACGCGCCAAGGTCGAGCCGCGTCACGAACCCTGCCGCGCACGCGCTACACGCGGGGCGAGGACGCGCCGCTCGCTTATCAGGTCTTCGGGAATGGCCCGGTCGATCTCCTGCTCTTGCCCGGTTGGCTGAGCCAGGTGGAGGTCACGTGGCGGTCGCCCCGTTTCAGCGCGTTTTTGCGCGGGCTCTCGGCCTTCGCCCGCGTCATCCTGTACGACAAGCGCGGCTCGGGGCTCTCGGATCGGGGGACTGTCGCCGATAGCCTGGAAGCTCGGGTGCGCGACGTGCGCCTCGTCCTCGACGACGTGGAGTCCAAGAGCGCCATCCTCTTCGGCATGGGAGAAGGCGGGCTGACCGCCGTCGCCACCGCGGCCCTCCTCCCCGAAAGGACATCGGGCCTCGTGACCTTCGGAGCCGGCGCGCGCGTCGAGAGCTCCGGCGACTACCCCTTCGGTCTCTCCCCCCATACGCTGGACGCGCTGGAGAACGAAATCCAGGAGCGTTGGGGCGAAGCGGTCCTCGTGGAGCTCGAGGCCCGAGCGCGAAGGCGGACTCGACGTTCCTCGAGTGGCGGAGCGAGTACCTCCGGCTCGCGGCGAGCCCGCGCGAAGCCATCGCGCTCTTTCGAGCATCACGCGCGCTCGACGTGCGTGAGCTCTCGCGCCGCGTCCGAGCCAAGGCGCTCGTGCTCCAGCGCGAAGGCGACTCGATGTGCTCGCTCGCGACGGGTCGAGATCTCGCGGCGCGCCTCGAGCTCGGGCGCTTCCTCGCCTTCGAGGGCGCCGATCACCTGCCCTACGTCGGCGACGCCGGCGCCGTGCTGAAGGCGATCGAATCCTTCGTGCACCAGGTCGTCTCGCACGACTCCACCATCGTGAGCCGCCGAGACGGCGCGGCTTGAGCTCACTCCTTGAAATCAGCATGAATAGCGGACTTCTGCGCCTGGCCCCACGGGACACTGAACCGACGCTCAGCCCTCCCCGCTATCGCGCTCGCCCTGATTCCTCGCCCTTTCCCCGTCTCGAATCGAGTGACTTCGGCTCGGCGCTCGGCCGCGCCGGAGCGTCTGAGCGGCCCCCTGGTCGAGAGGTTTCGGGTGCTCGGGGCCCCGACTCCGATCGCGCCGCGACGAGGCGAGGGCTGCGATTGAATCACTTCGTGAAGCGAGCGACGAGCGCACCAAAGCGCGCCGCTGGGACGAGCTTCGAGGGAGCTGATAGTCTTGCTGGGAAAGGCGTTCCAGCGTAGGAGAAAGCTAGCGACATGTCGGAGAGCACGAGTGGCCAAGGGGGCCCAGCCGAGACGAAGGAGGGACAGGGAAGTCTGACCCTGACCGCGCTCGGTGCCGGCTCGGCTTTCTCGCGCAAGTGGGGGACGACGTGCTCGATGCTCCGTCTGCCGAACTCGGAGCGCTGGCTGATCGATTGCGGACGCCAGGCACCCGATCAGGTCTGGCGTGCGGGCATGACCTGGTGGGACATCGCAGGTCAGATCGTCACGCACGTTCACGGCGATCACGCGTACGGGATCGAAGACTTCGCGCTCATGCGCTACTACGGCGGGCCCGGGCTCGGGAAGCCGATCATCGCCGGTGGCAGCAAGGCGCAGCTTCTGGCGCATTCGGCGGTGATGCAAGAGCTGCGCGAGTTCTTGTCGCCGTCGCTCCGTTACCTGACGGAGCCCGTCGGCGTCACCTGCGAGGGTCGGCTCGAAGAATACTTCGTGATGGTCGAGGCGCGCGCCAACGAGAAGCCCGACAAGACGGCGTGGAACCACTCCGAGACCTTCGACTTCGGCGACATCGGGCTCACCGCCCGCGAGACGCGACACGTCACGGGCAAGCCCTCCACGTCGCTCGAAATCGCGCTCGACTCGAGCGGGCGCTCCATCGCTTGGTGGGGCGGTGACTGCCTGGTCGACCCGGAATACCTGGAGCGCCTCGAGCCGCGGACCACGCTGTTCTTCCACGACTGTACGTTCTCGACTCCTCACCCGGGCCACGTGCACGCGTCGTTCGAGGAGCTCCGGCAGCTGCCGGCCAAAATCCGCAACAAGATGGTCTTGATGCATCACGACGACGACCTCGAGCAACACGCGAGCAAGGCCGTCGCTGCGGGTTTCCGCGTTTTGCTGCCAGGGCAGACCTACGATCTCCGGAGGGGTGTCCTGGTCAGGGGCCCGGCCAGCGTCGACGCGCTCTGATTTTCTTGCTTCGACACGCTGCGCCGTGAGCGCAGAGGTTGCGCATCGCCGCGAGATCGGCGAGAAAGCGGCGCCGTGGTCAAGATCGACCTTACAGGGAAACGCGCGCTCGTCGCCGGTGTAGCCGACGACGGCGGGTTCGGTTTTTTCATCGCGAGGAAGCTCGCCGAAGCGGGCGCTAGCGTTTGCGTGGGCACGTGGCCGCCCGCCCTCGGGATCTTCGAGACGCTGCTCCGCCGCGGCAAGCTGGACGAGTCGCGCAAGCTCGACGACGGCCGCTTGCTCGAGTTCGAGAAGGTCTACGCGCTCGACGCGGCGTACGACACGCTCGACGACGTGCCGGCCGATGTCCGGGAGAACAAGCGCTACGCCGGGCGCGGCGACTTCACGATACAGGGCGTGGTCGACGCGATGGTGCGCGACTTCGGAGAGAAGCCGCTCGATATCATCGTGCACTCGCTCGCCAACGGCCCCGAGGTGCACAAGCCGCTCATCGAGACCAGCCGCGCGGGGTACCTCGCCGCGGTGGGGGCGAGCGCCTACTCGCTCGTTTCGATGATCCAGCGCTTCGGGCCGCACCTCCGCGAGGGCGCGAGCATCACCTCCCTCACCTATCTCGCGAGCGAGCGGGTCATCCCGGGCTACGGCGGCGGCATGAACGCAGCCAAGGCCGCGCTCGAGAGCGACACGCGCGTGCTCGCGCATCAAGCCGGGCGCCAGTACGGCTTGCGCCTGAACACGATCTCGGCGGGTCCCTACGCTTCGCGCGCCGCGAGCGTGACCGGCATCATCCACGAGATCATCGAGTACTACGAGAAGAACGCGCCGCTCCCCAAGCGCCTCACCGCCGAGGACGTCGCGAACGCGACGCTCTTCCTCTCGAGCTCGCTCGCGAGCGCCATCACCGGCACGTTGCTCTACGTGGACAACGGCTTCCACGCGATGGGCAAGGCGATCTGAGCCAAGTCGGACACCGGGGTGTCCGAAAAGGACACCCCGCGCACGCTCGGCGCACGAACATCGTGCTCTAGCCGCTCGCAGGTGGCAAAGCTCGACACTAAGCTTTGCCGGCCATGCCCGACCTCGAGCGAAGCGGCCCCCTGCGCCGCAACGAGCGCGCGCCGATGCAGTACCGGCGCTTCGGAAAGACCAACCGCATGCTGAGCGTCATCACGCTCGGCGGCATGCGCTACCACGAAGGCTGGACCCCGCCTCGCGACGAGCTCCCCTCGCGCAGCATCGAACAGTGCAAGGACACGGTGCTCCGTGCCCTCGAGCTCGGCATCAACCACATCGAGACCGCGCACGGCTACGGCAAGAGCGAGCACCTCTACGGCAAGGTGTTGAACGAGGAGCTTCGCGTCCCGCGCGATCGCTACTTCATGATGACCAAGGGCGCGCCGGAGACCGCGGACGAGACGCGGCGCCTGGTGGAGGAGCAGCTCGAGACACTGCGGCTCGACTACATCGACCTCTACGCCTGGCACGGGATCAACAACCAGCGCCGCTACGACGTCGCGCTCAAGCGCGGCGGCCCCGTCGAGACGCTGCTCCGCTTGAAAGAGGAAGGGCTGATCGGCAGCGTGGGCTTCAGCACGCACGGCACCGTGCAGCAGATCTGCGGCGCGATCGCGACCGGCCTCTTCGAGTTCGTCAACCTCCACTATTACTATTTTTGGCAGCGCAACTACTGCGGAGTGCAGCTCGCCGCGGCGCGCGATATGGGCGTCTTCATCATCTCCCCCAACGACAAGGGCGGGCACCTCTTCAACCCGCCTCCGCTCTTGCGCGAGCTCACGGCGCCGCTCAGCCCGATCCAGTTCAACGCGCGCTTCTGCCTGCGCACGCCGCTCGTGCAGACCTTGAGCTTCGGGGTGAACCAGCCCGAGCATTTCGAGGAAATCCCGGGCATCTTCCCGGTCTCGATCCCGCTCTCGGCGGAGGACGCTGCGATTCAGGCGCGGATGGACGCGCGGCTCACCGCCGACCCCCTCTCGGCGTACGAGGGATACGAGCTCGACGGCGATCCTTCCGGGATCAACATCCAGGAAGTGCTGCGCTTCCGCCGCCTGCTCAAGTGCTACGACATGCGCGCGTTCGGGCGCTACCGCTACAACATGTTCGAACCCGACAGCGAGTGGTTCTGGGGAGCGTTCGCGACCGACGAGAACATCGAGAAGGTCGACGTCTCCAAGGTGCCACAGGGGATCCCACTCCGCGAAATGCTGCGCGAGACGCACCGTGAGCTCTACGAGCCGAAGGCCGCGCGCTGAAGCGGGAGCTCAGCCGGCGGCGAGCTCCGCGAACACGCCGAGGAGCTCGTTGCCGACCGCGATCCACCAGACGCAGGCCAAGATCATGAGGCCGACGAACTGGAACGCGCCGCGGGCGAAGAAGCCCGGCTCCTCATAGGGCCGGGGTGGCTCGTGAACGATACGTTCGCAGACGAGCGTCTGACCGAACTTTCGCACGTACGCCCAGATCGAAATGGCCTCCCCGTGAGCGACCAACCTGCCGGCGGGCACGGCTACCTTGCGGTGCACCTTGATCGGCAAGCGCTGCCCGCCCGAGCCGAAGCCGATGCCGCTCCCGTCGTAAAAGAGGTCGAGCTTCAGCCAGCCGGGCTCTCCGGCGTAAACCATGTCGAGCGTCGTGGTCTCGGGCGGCACGCGCTTCTTGCCGAGCGAGGGGGTGAGCGGCAGGACGATACCCCAGCCGCGCCCGCCGGCGCCGATCATGCCGATGGCGTGAAACACTCCGAGACCGAGCTGCCCCCAGCCGACGAACCCAATCGCGGCCTGGCCGAGGCAGAAGCAACCGCGGGCAAGCTGCCCGACCGCGACGACCCCGGTCGCCATCTGCCCAAAAGCGAAGACGCCCGTCGCCTGCTGACCAATCGCAATGAAGCCTCGCGCCTGCTCGCCGACGGCAATGAACTCCATCGTCGAGAGCGTACTCGAGAGCGGCGAGCGCCCGCAATCGGCGTGCCAGGTCGGCCGAAAACCTGCGATACTGCCGCGTCATGCAGCCGGCCGTGAGCTCGGTTTCCATCTGTCGGAAGTGCGGCGTGGTCGCGCCCGCCCTCGGTACTACCTGTGAAGTCTGCCGCCAGCCGCTCGCCTCGGTGAAGGTCCAAGCGCCGCCGCAACCCCTCGATCAGGGTTGGGTAGCGGTGCGCTGCGGCTTCACCTGCAACTCGTGCAAGTTCCTGGCGCCCCTCGATTCGCTCGACACCGACGGCGCGGTGGAGTGCGCTCACTGCGGCCTGCGGCAGCGCTTCGAAGTCGAGAGCTGGCGAGACGCGCTCGCCTTCGCGCATTCGGTCGGTGATCTCGCGGGGCCGAACCCCGAGGGTAAGAACCCGCATCCGACCATTTGGATCGGCTCCGACAATCCTTACGACAAGATCGGTGACGTCCTGACGTTTCAGCACGATGAGTCGAGCCGGCTCTCGATCGACGCGAGCCCCGGTCATCCGGTGTGCGACAAATGCGCCGAGCCCCTCCACGTGCACGTGACGGGTCCTGGTGCGTGCCACACGCTCTGCCCCGTCTGCGGCGACCGCGGCTCGTACACCTCGACGGACGCCACGCGCGACCTCTACGGCGGCATCCTCGCGATCGTGGCGGAAGATCACCGCAGCGACCGACCCAAGGCGCGCACCACCGCAACCGGTGCCGGAGTCGTCGCGCTGAGCTGCCCCTCGTGCGGCGCGCCGCTCCAGCTCGAGGGCAAGAGCAGCATCCAGACCTGCGCCTACTGCAAGACCAGCTGCATCGTGCCACACCGGAGCTTGAGCCGCGCGCTGCAGGTCGCGGTAGAGCCGTCGATCTGGTGGATCTTGATGCGCGGGATCTCCCCCAAGCGAGCAGAGCTCCTGCGCGGAGACGAGGAAAAGGCGGGGACCGGCAACGCGACGAAGGAGAAGTTGGTCGCGCAGCTCAGGGCCAAGGCTCTCAAAGGTCAAGTGCTCGGCAACTCTCCCGGGGTGTATCCGGCGCCCGAGGTCGTGGGCTTCAACACGCCTCAGTTCCTGTTCACGGTCGTGCTGGGCTTGATCGCGCTCTTCATCGCGTTCGTGATCACGCGCTTCATCCCGATTCAGTTCTGAATTCGCGCGTTGACGGGCTA
>JAEZYO010000819.1 GCA_023419055.1 Pseudomonadota bacterium
AATAGCGCGCGCGCCAAGTGCCCTCGAAGGCAACCTGGCCGAGGCGCGCTTCGACAGTGGCGCGCGTCGACTCGAGCGGTGGACAGAGTGCGTCCGGGCTGTCGGTCTCGACGACCAACCCGGACGCCGCGGCAAACAAGATGGGCAACACCGTCATCGGTCGGAAGCAGAGGTGTGCGCGTAGAGGCGGGTCGGCTTTGCACGATCGCGCCGGGGCCGCAGCCGGCAGGCCGCGCTGCGCAGCGTTCCCAGTGAGGAGCGAACGTTTACCACCTAAGTGAACGTATAACTACGCCGACGAACGGCAATTTCATAGAGCGGAAAGGTGAATTTCATGAGGTATCGCGCCCTCGTCGCCTTTCCGGGGGACCGTGTCGCGCCGTCGGCTGCCTGTGCGGAACGGATCGATAGTATTTCGAATACCGATCGCACCATCAGGCGCGAACTTTCGCAAGCGGGTCGGGCTGCGCGCCAAGGTTGCGCAGGGCTTCGTCGAGTGCGTCGGTGGCGGCGCGGTTCAGGCTCTCGTCTTCGTGGCAACGAACGAGTGTGGCGAGCCCGGTAGGAAGGTTGGGGGTCTCGAGCTGCGCACGCGTTGAACATGCGCTTCCAGGCAACCCGCGAATGCCTTGCGGACTTTGCTGACCGGGAGCATGTAGTGGGCGGCGAGCCCGGTCATGTCGAAATCGCGATGGAGATCGCGGATCGCCTGCTGGCGCTGCTCGGCTTCGCGAACGCGATACTTCCTCGAGTTGCGCCGGCGTGCCGAACACGCTCCAGCGCGCTTCAGCAAGTCATCCAATTCAGTCGAGTGCAGATCGCCGCCCAACAAATGGGTGGTAAGTGGTCCGCTGACGAAATCGCCGCCGATTTGGTGATGCTCCCACTTCTCGCCGTCCTTTCGTAGAGCACCTCGCCATCCTCTGGGAGCTCAGCGCATCCACCAGCACGCTCGGCTCATGGCTCACGATCTTGCCGACCTGGTCCATCCACCAGATCAAGCTGCGACCGGCGCACTCGACCACCGCCACATAGTCAGCCGCACGAACGTCTCGGCATCGGCGCCGACCGGCGCTCGTATCACGGCGATGAAGTCCTTGAAGCCCATGCGCCATGGACGCCGCACCAAAGCACTTCTGGGTGGCCAGGCACTTCACCGATTATCCGCAGTTCACGGTGCACGCTCACAACGAGTGACGGGGCTCGCTGCGATCGTCCGCCCGCTGCAAGGGTGCGCCGTAGTCGCCTTTCAGCCGAGATACCCGAGGGTGTAGACTGTGCTTCCGCGAGGCGCTGCATTGTGATGAACGGAATCGGCGAAAAGGCTTGGGACGGTCTGATCGCGCTTCTGGCGGCCAGCCTCGACCAGTCGCTCGAGCTCCCGGCGTGCTTCTGCCTGGGCGCATTGGTCGCGCGTCGCGGCCGGGGTGAGCCGGTGGGCGTCCCTGACGCTGTCTTCCTCGTCGGCCTTCTGGTGACGAGCGGCCTGCTCGCTCGACGCATCCTCCGTTCGCCGGAGCGCCCGCTCGCGGGCATCGGGCTTTGGTACAAGACGCCGGCAGGCACGACCGGACCCACCGCGTCGTGGGCGCATGTGCCGTGGAGCTTGCTCTACTTCGGGGTGGGTGACCTGTTCTGGACGGTGCACGACGCAGAAACGAACCAAACCCACCTCGGTGGTGGGCTGGGGTTCCTGCTCGTGGCTGGCGGTTTCCTGGCGCTGCGTGTGGCCTGTCGTATCGCGCGCGCGCTCTGAACGCGCGTCAGGCGCCGGTGAATGGATCTCGCGGTGTGCAGCGCGCTTGCACGAGTCAACGAAGGGTGATTGCGCCGGTGTTCGGCGACGTCCGGCGACTTAACTTGCGGTCATGACTGGCGGCGCAGGGCGCCCCTTCAAAGGACGAAGCCATGAACCCACGCCCGCAAGAAACCAACCCGAACGAAGAACACTTCGCGCTCGTGGAGGCGTGGGACGCCATCGCGGGCGACTATGATGAGCACGTGACCCTGGGTGAGGCGACGTTCGCGACCGCTGCCTTGAAGCTCGCCGGCGTCACGCGTGGCACCCGATTTCTCGACGTCGCGGCGGGCACCGGGGGCCTCAGCCTCCCCGCGGCTCGACTCGGAGCCACGGTCGTCGCGACCGATTGGTCCGCCAGAATGATCGAGCGCTTCCAGGCGCGCGTTCGCGAGTTCAGGCTCGGCGGCTGCGAGGGCGTGGTGATGGACTGCCACGCGCTGGCGTTCGGCGACGACAGCTTCGACGTCACGGGCTCGCAGTTTGGCGTCATGCTCGTGCCGGACCAGGAGAAGGCGCTGCGCGAGATGGTCCGCGTGACCAAGCCGGGCGGTCGAGTGCTCCTGATCGCCTACGGCGCGCCTGCCGAGTTCGAAGCGCTGCAGTGCTTCATCGACGCGCTGCGAACGGTGAAACCCGAGTTCGAAGGGCTGCCGTCCGACCCTCCGCCGCTCGAGTTTCAGGTCTCGGACCCGGAGGTGTTGCGAAAGCGCCTGGTCGCCGTCGGGCTTTCCAACGTGAGCGTGGACACCTCGCAACGCGAGCGGCTGGAGGTGCGCTCCGGACAGGAGCTTTGGGACTGGTGCCTGGGCAGCAACCCCATCCCTGGCATGCTGGTCTCGGATCTGAGCGAGCGGCAGAAGGCTTCGATGATTAGCCACCTCGACGCGAGCCTCGAGAAGCGCGGCAACGACAAGGGCTACGCCGTGCTCACGGCGCCGCTCAACATCGGTGTCGGGACGAAGCAACGCGTTACGGAAATGCACTAAATGGGACCGGCGTTCGCCTCCCCTACGCTGAGCTTCGTGTCTTCGGGCACATCGGTCGCACTCTCGAAATCCAGCCGATAACCATCGGGATCGGTGAAGCTCGTGACCCAGAGGCCGTTGCCGACGAAGGGTTCGCCAGCGTCGAGGCCGCGCGCCCTGGCGTCGCGGTAGATCGCGAGCGCATCCGCGCACAGGAAGCAGACGCTGACGCCAAGGCCGAGCTTGCCAGCGGGGCGCGGCTCGTGGCTGCCGTCGCGCCAGAACTCTTGCAGCATGATCCCGGCGCCGCCGTGCTGCAGGCGGCACCAGCGGATCCTGCCCTCGGGTTCCCATTTGGCCGTGATACGGAAGCCGAGCCCGTCGACGTAGAAAGCGAGTGAGGTGGGGAGGTCGGTGACGTGGAAGAACGGCACGGACTCACGGACGTTGGGCTCGCTCTCGTCGGGCATGCACGGAGCCTACCCGATCGACCCTGCCGACG
>JAEZYO010000856.1 GCA_023419055.1 Pseudomonadota bacterium
GATCTCGGTGGCGCTCGATGGGCAGCGCGTGTGGGCCTACGAAGCGGCCGGCACCGAGCTCGCTCGCGTGACCTTCGACGATCTCCACCCCGTGTCGCTCAGCACGGAGCGCGACATCTCCGGAGTCTTCGACATCGCGCGTGAGGACGGCGGCCGCGCCGTGGTCGCTCTCCACGCGACGAGCGGCGGGGGGATCGGGGCAACGGTGTTCGACGCGCTCGACCCCGACACCGCTCACTCACGCTTCTACAGCGGCTTCGAGTTCGGGGAGGTGAAGTGATGACGACGCGCAGATTTTTCGTGCCGGCCGCGCTGATGGCCTCGCTCGCTTCCCCGGCGTTCGCGCAGGAGCTCGCTCCCGCGGCCGAAGCACCCCCCGCCGGAGAGCAGCCTTCGCCGCAGCCGGAGGCGCCCGTGAACGAGGCGGAGGTCGACCCCACCCCGTCCGCACCGGCACCCGAGGAGCCGGTTGCACCACCGCCCGTCGTCACGGCTTCTGCCCCGCCGCGCCCTCTTCTTCGGGCCGAGGCTCCGATCACCGACGCCGAAAAGGAACGTCCCGAGCCGGACGATGGTCTCCTCGGCAGCCATCAGACTCACTTCTCGCTCCAGCTCGGCGTCCGCACGAGCTTCATTTCCGATCCTGGCTTCGACTTGTTTTCGGAAGATGACGTCTTCCAAGGGATGTCCCTGAGCGCCGGCCGGGTGCTCGTCACAGAAGGACCCCTCTCGTTGGCCGCTCTGGTAGGCGGAGACTTCAGCGGCAACGACGCTACGGCGCGCGGCGCCAAGAGCGCGCTCTTCCAGCACCGGTACTGGTTGGGCGGTGAGGCCCGCTATCACCTCCTCAGTCGGCTGTACGTATTCGTCCGTCTGGCCCCGGCGCTCCTGAACACAAAAGCAAGGTTGAGCGATCCGGTCGCGCAGGTGGAGCGAGAGGCAGGCGGTTTGAGCTTCGGCGCGGACGGGTCGGCAGGCGCGGCGATTGAGCTCCTCGGCAAGGCGAGTGGGCACTCTTCGACCCCTCGCGGCTGGGTCACGGCCGACGGTGGCTACAGCTGGTCGGAAAGTGACGCCCTCTCCTTTTCAGCCAGCGAAGACGATTCCGCGCCTACGCGTACGGCCTCGCTCGAGGTCGGCGACTTGGCGCTCCGGGGCGGGTTTTTCCGCGTCGGTATCGCCGTCACGTTCTGACACAACGTCACGCTATGGCCCCGCGCGAGACGGTCACGGTTTCGATGTGCGCCATTCGTGTCGTACACGGTCGGATACACCGCGCCCGGAACGCCGATCCGCCTACCGCCACGACTTTCCGAGGTTTCGGGGGAGGATGCCCCCTCGGCCATTTAGCTGTTGGGGGTTACTACGGAGCACGGTGGACTCTGGGACGGACCTTGCTAGGATGATGTTCGTGCAGGTCGTCTTGCGAAAGCTCGGGCGTGGCTCCAGGGCAGTCTCAGGGAGATTGGTCAGAGCGCCCCGCAAGGGCTCGGTGGTCGTCATCGAGTTCTCGGACGGCATGCACGAGTACGTGACGACGCCGGTGAAGCGCGTGCTGCGTCTCGCCTCTCGCGACGTCTTCTACATCGAGACGGTGAACAGCCGTTATCGGCTAGAAGTTCGCGATCGCGAGCGCGCGCTGGACGACGCGTCGAGCGGCTGACACGAGGTTTCGACCGCTGCGTTGGTTGCTTGGCGGCCAGGTGCCGCCGGGACAACCGCGGCAGCGGAGCGCCTTTCGTGACGCCGAGTTTCGGCCGAATCGTCGAAACCTTCTTTGCAGCGCGAGAAAAGCGCTGTATGCCGCCGGGCTCGAACGTGGGCGACGAGCCTTCGCGTCGAGCCTGAAGAAGTCACCCTTAGAGAGGCGTTATGGGAAAGTTCGATAGCCGGAACTCGCAGAAGATGTCGCGCCGCAAGCGCCAAGAGAAGCTCAAGGAGCGCCTGGCTCGCAAGGCAGAGGCCGTGAAGGCGACGCGCAAGAAGAAGCCCAGCACGAGCCGCAAGAAGAGCTCGGCCGCCGCGGCTACTGGATGACCTTGGTCGCGAACTGCACGTCCGGGTGCGGTTCGCTCGAGGTCTCCGGGACGGGTTCGCCGAACAGGCCGAGGTCGCCCTGCACGCGCTTCTCGCGCACGAGCTTCCAGCCCTTCCCGGTGTCCTCCCAGTCCTGCGCGATGCGCGTGGTGCGGAGCACCCCCTCCGAGACCCGGGCCCACGAATAGTCGACCTGGATCTTGGCGTGGGTGCCGTCCGGCATCTCCATGCCCGCGAGCTCGACGTCGTGGATGCGCACGCTCTGGCCCCAAGCGGCGCGTCGAGAAAGGAAGTTCTCGCGCGCCGCGCCCGCGGTGTGGTTGACCGCGATGTCCATGCGCCCGAAGCGCGCGGCGACGTTGAGATCACGCGCCGCGTCCGTGACGCGCTCCGAGACCGGAGGCACGCCGCAGGCGGAGCCGTAGAGAACGAAGGCGACCGCTAGGGGAGCGAGCGAGCACACGCGAGGAAAGCGCATCTCTGCAAGCGGCTAACAGGGCGCCGGCGCTTGGGCCAACTAATGCGCCGATTCAAAACGCCGACGACGCCACGAAGTAGACGCGCTTACCGGGAGCCTCGTCGTCGAGCCCCTTGGCGACGCCGAGCCGGAGCGTCGCCGCGGCGTAGTAGCCGAGCACGGCCTCGAACCAGAGCTCGGCGCCGACCCCGAGGTGGTAGCTCTCCAGCGGATCGTCGAGATCGAGCTGGTTGAAGGCGCCGCCGTAGTCTGCGAACAGCGCGCCGCTCACGGTGCGCAGGAACACGGGGAGCGTCGAGACGCCGCGATCGGCGTAGAGCAGAGGGAAGCGATACTCGGCGTTGAACAGGTTGTACTGCGAGCCGACGAACTGCCCGGGCTCGTAGCCGCGGAGGACGAACGAGCTCTGCAGCAGCCCGCTCGTGAAGGCGTCGAACGCGGGTTGGTCGGCGAAGCCGCCGGTGCTGTAGAGCCCGAATCGCGGATACGTGCCGACGGCGGCGCCTCCCGACGCGGCCAGCGCGAGCACGTGGTGCTGACCCCACGGCAACGGAGCGTAGCCGGTCAGCGCGGCGCTGAACGCCGTGAGCGAGTCGTCGCTGCCCCAAGCTTGATCGGCGAGATCCGCGGCCACGCTGAACGACAACCCGCGCTCCACGCTGATGGCGTTCGCGGTCGCGGTCGCGTTCGAGTAGCTGTAGCCGAGGCGCACGAGCGCGAGCCAGCCACGGTGTGGTTCGACGGGGACGGGCGCGTAGGGATCGGGGCGAGTCCCGACGGGGAGGTTCTGGTCGAAGTGCGCGACGGTGTAGCTCAGGGCGGCGCTCTGACCGTCGTAGTCCCCGGGCAAGAAGAAGCTCACCCCCGTGGTCGCGCCGATCTGCGTCTCCGTGACGGTCTGGGAGGTCTCTCCGATGCGGTAGCCCTCTCGCGGAGCGGCGCTGTAGAAGAGCGACGCGCGGAGGTCGAAGGGCAGGCGCCCGTACAGGTAGTCGAACGAGAACTGCGGCGGAACATCGCCGGTTTCGAGCGTGACCCGGGCGGCGAACGCGTGGAGCCCGACGGCGTCCGAGCCGCTCGTACCGAGCACGAACGCCTGGCCGAACGTGCCCTCGCCGAGCTCGATGGTGAAGGCGCGCGGGCGGAGCGTGGGCAGGGGGTCGTACGGCTCGATGGGATAACGAGTCGTGCCCGCCACGCTGCCGGGAACGGGGCGCTCGTTCGCAGGCTCGGGGACCTCGAGAAAGCGCGAGCGGTCGAGCTCGAGCGAGAACAGGTCGAAGCCGTCGCTGGTGTACCCGACGTAGATCAAGCGCCGGCCGTCGGGCGAGAGCTCCGGCATGTAGGCGCCCCCGATCACGTTCGTCACCTGCAGGAGGTTCCGAGAAGCGAGCTCGTAAGCGTAGATGTTCGAGATGCCGCTGCGATCGGACGCGAAGTAGACCGTCTTACCGTCGTGCGACCAGGTCGGCTGCATGTCGAGCGCGCGGTCGCGCCAGAGCTCGACGAAGACGCCGGTCTCCACGTCCACGATGCGCAAGTCCCGGAAGCCGCCGCGCGTCCAGGCGCCGTAAGCGACGTATTTGCCGTCGGGCGAGAAGCGAGGCGTGAACGCCTGCTCGAAGCGAGCGCTCGGCACCAGGCGGCGCTCGTTCACGATCGCGCCGTCGGGCGAGATGTCGGCGATGCGCAGCGTCGTCGTTCCGGCGTGGTTCGTGACGTATACGATGCGTCGCCCGTCGGGGCTGACGTCGGGCTCGCGCGCGCGCCGGCCGACCGTGAGCCGCTCGCGGGTCCTGCTGGCGCCCGTCACCGACGTCTCTCCGCGCGGCAGGCGATAGATGTCGCTGAAGTAGTAGCGGCGCCGCGAAGGCCCGGTGTGATCGAAGACGAGGTTGCACCCGGCGTCGAAGCTCAGCGCGCGTCCGGTCGAGAGCGCCACGAGCTCCGCGCTGTCGTCCACGTTCGTGCCGTCGAGGTCGACGCGCCAGATCCCGCCCTGCGTGTCGCCGTCGTCGCGCTGGTAGTAGAGCGTGTTCGGGCTCCCGCAGCGGCGCGGCATGAAGCGCGGCGCCGCGGCTTGAAAGCCGCGGTGCGTGAGGCGCGTGCCCTCGCGCAATCCGCGCCGCCTCACCGCTTCGGCCTGGGCCGTGTAGCGCGCGAGCAGGTCCATTCGCCAGCCCGCGTAGAGCTCCTCGTAGGTTCGGCCCGTGACGCGCCGTATCGACCGGTTGATACCCCAGGGGACGACTTGCGCGCCGTAGTCGGTGGCGACCGCGCCGAAGGTCTGAGGTCCGTAGATGTCGACGATCCACTCGATGAACTTCGCGCCGTACAGGTACCAGAGATTGCCCCCCGGCCAGCGGCGCGCCGGGTGCGAGATCTCGTCGAGCCGCGCGAGGCGCCCCGCGAGCACGTCCGCGCGCAGGTACATGTCGAACTGCGAGGAGCGAAGGCGCCCGGCCGTGGTGTGGCGCGACTCCATCGCCACCGCGAGGCCCTCGAGGATCCAGCGCGGCTGAGCCTGGTTGGGGAGGTAAGTCTTGCCGATGACGGCGTTCGCGACCGCGGGCAGCCCCGAGACGTTGTCGACGTGCAGGATGTGCGTGTACTCGTGGGTGATGAGCTCCGTGATCCAGTCGTCGTAGTCGGCGAGCGGGGACATGTCGTCCGGCGCCGTGACGAAGATGCGGATGAAGTCGTAGGGCAGCGTGGAGGCGAGACCGTTCGCTCCGTCCGAGTCGTCCGCGACCAGGATGTGCGTGACCTCGAGCGGCTCCCAGCCGAGCTCGGGCACGAGCGTGTCGTGGGCGTTCTCCGCGACGTTCGCCACTCGCTCGGCGACCTCGCGCAGGCCACCGTGGAAGTGGACCCTGAAGTGCGGCGTGACGACGGTCGACCAGCGAAGATAGGGGTCGCCGGCGTGCGCTCCGCGAGAGCACAGGAGGGCTGCGAGAGCGAGGCACCACGCCAAGGCGACGCGCGCCCATGCGTGCGCGCGTTTTGCTCGAGAACCGGGCGCGACCAAGCCGTCCAAAACCGCGTTCGCGAGCTTGCCACGAGCACTGCCTGGCGCGCTCGAAATCAGACCGCGAGCCCTGCCGCCTCCACGGGCTCAGAGGTCGTCGTGGAAGATCGGCTCGCGGTTGCGGACGTAGCGATAGACGAGCTGCCGCCCCTCTGGAGTGATGTGCGTGAACTGCACGCCGAACCCGGGCGCCGAGTCGGCGCCGGACTGGGGCGCGTCGCGCGTCCAGCGCACGACTCCCACGGCTTCGAACTCGTACCCGCCGGGCAGCGAGACCTTGAGCTGCACGTTCTTGCCAATCTCGGGGATCTGGTAGGTCGCGATGAAGAGGCCGCCCGAATCGATCACGTCGTTGCCGCTGAGGCCCTTGTAGAAGTTCGTCGCGCTGTGAGCGCCGAGCTCCGCGTCGAAGCGCAGGACCTTGTTCGGATCCGTCCCGGCGGGGACCGTCTGCTGGCCCCAGTGTGCCGCGGCGGGCGCCGGGGCGGGTGCTGGCGCTGGCGCCGGCGCCGGTTGCGCGGGCTGCTGCCACTGGGGTGCCTGCTGAGGCTGCTGCCAGGCGGGTTGAACCGGAGCAGGGGCGGGCTGCGGTGCCGGTTGCTGCCACTGCGGCTGGTGCTGAGGCGCAGGCTGTTGCCAGGCGGGTTGAACCGGCGCGGGCGCGGTGGGCGGCGCGGGCTGCTGCCAGTGCTGTGGTGCCGGCGCCGGTTGTGGCGCGGGCTGCTGCCAGTGCTGTTGCACCGGAGCAGGCGTGGGTTGGGGCCACGCCGCGGCGGGCGTCGGTGGGGGGACCACCGCCACTTGAGGAGTCGGCTCGCGTGCGCCGAAATGAAGCGCGTTCGACGGCTGGGTTGCGGGCGGGATCGCTTGAGAGAGCTGATGGATCAGCCCGAGCGATCCTGCGACGGCTTCGAGTGCCTGGTCGACGGCCGGATGCGGCACTGGTTGAGCCTGCAGGTCCGAGAGCGCCTTCCGCACGTGCGCCAGCGCAGTCGGGGCGACCTGAGTGGTCTCGGCACCGCCGCTGGTTTCGATGCGGTGCATGCAGCCCATCGCTTGTGCGATGGGTTCGGCGACGGACATGAGGCTCGTCGGAACGCCCGGGCTC
>JAEZYO010000886.1 GCA_023419055.1 Pseudomonadota bacterium
GGCATCGCCAAGATCCGCGCCGTGATCGTCGACGACAGCGAGGGGATCGCCCAGAGCCTGGATCGCGCGCTCGAGCGCTCGGTCGAGGCCTATCGAGACCCCTGGCAAGAAGCCCTGAGCCCTGCGACGCCGAACCAGTTCGCGTCGCGTCTACCCATCGTCCAGTGAGGAGGCGAAGACCATGGAGATCACGCTCGGCCCCGTCAGCGCCATCCCCGAAGGGGAAGGTCGCACCTTCGACACCGGTCGCTGCCGGCTCGCGGTGTTTCGGAGCCGAGACGGCTCCGTCTTCGCGACACAAGCCGATTGTCCGCACCAGGCCGGACCTCTCGCCGACGGCTTGCTCGGCGGCAGCACGCTGATTTGCCCGCTCCACTCGTGGAAGTTCGATCTCACGACGGGCAAGGGCCTCTCCGGTGCCTGCGATCTGAAGATCTATCCGGTGCGCCTGAGCGCGACGGGGCAAGTCCTGGTAGAGCTCGCGGAGAGCAGCGAGGCCGCGGAGTAGTCATGTCGAGCCATTCCGTCTGACCTGAGTCGCCCGCGCTGGAGCAACCGCCTTCATGCGTGACGCTTCAAGCCGACGACGGGTCACACCTACTTGCGCCTTCAAGGTTTCAGGCTCCGGCGTCGGTGCTCAGAGGTGACCGAAGAGTCTTCGAATGCGAAGCGGTTTGGCTCCGTGACGGATCGACCTCGGAAGCAGGCCAGGGAAGCTGATTCGGCTTCCGATGCTTCGAGGGGATCGGAGCAGGCGGCCTTCAGCCAGGAAACCGAAAAGACGACTCGAACAGACTCAGAGATGGCAGCGCCGCCGCGCCAGCGGAAGGCATGTCCCTGCTCACGTCCGGCCGCACCGTCTTCGAACGCGACGAGGGGCGCTGCACGTACACCGGCCCATGGGGTCGGCGCTGCGCCGAGACCCATCGGCGCGAGCTGGATCACCTGCAAGCGTTCGCATCGGAAGGCGAACACACGGCGCAGAACCTCACTCTACGCTGCAGTGCTCACAATGCGCTCGCCGCCGAAGAGGATTTCAGGAGAGACTTCGTCGAGCAGCAGCGAGACTCGAGCGAGCACGAGTCGTGGTCCAGAGCATTGGAGCGTGAGTTCGAGCCAAGCTCTCCCTGAAGCGCCAGCTCGCCTCGGCACCGGCAATGTATTTCCGGAAGTTCGGTGGGCCGCCTCCGAACGCGGACTACCTTGAGGCGTCGACCACGAAAGGATCGTTCCGAGCTCGAGCGCATTCGAGGTAGCGAGGCGCGAGGTCATCGCGAACGAAGAGCGCGGAGCTCGAGTCTTGCACCACGCGCTGGTAGCCGCGCAGGCAGCTGCTGCTCTGGATCTCCGCGTTCAGTCCCACGTAGTTGCGGTGAGGAAGGAAGATGCCTTCGGGCCGATCGCGCTGGCAGAGCTCGTCGAAGCTCTGCTCGCGAAAGAGCCACTCCTGGCTCAGAAGGCCGGCAAGATCGGTGACTTTGCCGCGCTGGAAGCGGAGCCCCGGTAAGCCCACCTCCGAGTGGTAGACGTGGATCTCTTCACCGAAGCAGGCCCGCAGGGTGTCGAGGCCGCGGTAGACGGTGTATCGAGACGTCTGCAGGTCCAAGAAGTCGTCGTCGCTGCGTAGGACGAGATCGTTCGCGCTCAGGGCACCGAACGATCCGAAGAGGACGACGAGCAGCGGCGCCAGGGCGAGGAGGGGGCGGTAGCGCCGACACTCGAGCGAGAACAGGAGCGCGATGCCGCCCGCGACCGTCGAGAGCTGGATGAACGTCGGGAAGAGGTCGAGGCGGAAGCCCTTCCCGGACGGCAGGCTTTGCGTGAAGAGGAGCCCTGCGAAGAGGGTGACGAGACCTGCGGCTGCGAGGCAGAGGGGGTTCCACGGAACGCGCTGACCCGGCGCGCCGGCGCGCGCGGAAGCGAGGACGAGCAGGGGCAAACACGGCGCGTAGAAGCGACCCTGCATGCCCATGACGTCGACCGTCGACCACCGATGGAAGATCACGAATACCGCGGCGGCCGAGAGGAGAACGAGGTTTTTGCGATCTCGAAGGAAGAGCGCTCGCAAGAACAGCGGCGCGGCGGACAGCGCGAACAGAGCGAAGCGCTGGGATC
Source organism: Pseudomonadota bacterium (assembly GCA_023419055.1). The sequence continues at coordinate 2,116 of JAEZYO010000886.1, forward strand.
CGACCTCCGCCGAGAGCCGGAGGAAGTGCTCGTCGTAGGGGCTGAACGCCTTCTGCTTCGCGTAGAACGGCAGCGGCAAGGCGGTACCGTAGTAGAGCTGGAAGAAGAGCAGTGCGCTCGCGAGCCCCTGGGCTGCGAGCGCCACCTCGATCCAGGCACGGCGACCGATTCTCCACCAGCGCTCGACGAGGAGCAGTGAGCCGAGCAGCGCCGCGTCCGGGCGCGTCAGGTAAACGAAGAGCATGGACAGCGGCCTCGCGCTCCAGGGAGCGCGCTCGCTCGTGCTGGCCCAGAGCAGGACCGTGACGGAAAGCACCGCCAGCGCCGTTTCCATCCCCGTGATGGCGGGGAAGAGCAGGACGGCCGTGCAGAACGCGAAGGTCGCAGACAGGCCGCGATCCGCGCGCGCAGTCAGACGAACCAGGATGGCGAAGGCGGCGACGAGGCAGACGATCGAGAACACGCGCGCGGCGAGCGCGTAGTAGGTGCGCGTCAGCCCCGCGAGGACCACGGCCACGGCCTGGAAGGATTGCGAGGTCGCGCCGTAGACGGGCCCTTCGTCGAGGTTCCACGCGAGCGCTCCGTGATCCAGCGCGTTCAACGCCATGCGCTTGAAGAAATGCGCGTCGTCGTAGGGCTCGATGCTCGCGTACGCCGTCGCGAAGAGCGTCGCGACGACGGCGTACAGCGCGACCATTCGGCGCTGGTTGGCCGTGAACCAGCGCCCCGAGGCGAGTAGGGTGGCAACCGCAGCCCGAAGCATCGTCGCGCGAGAGCGCACCGAGGCTCTACCCCGGCGATGTTCAGTGCCGTAGCAAATTCTTCGCGAAGCGAATCAGGACGCCGAGGCGAGCGGCAATGAGGTCTTCTTGGCGTGCCGCGTGAGGAGCTGCGCGAGCTCTCCCTTGCAGGAGCCGCAGCCCGTACCCGCGCGGGTGGCGGCGCCGATGCCCTCGATCGAGTCGCACCCGCCGGCGATGCACTCCTTGATCTGGACGTCGGTCACCTTGTTACAGTTACAGACCACCCGCTCGCCGCTCGAAGCAGCGGGCGCGTTCACCAGCGCCTCGAGCGGGTCCTCGGGCATCAGGTCGCCGCGATCGAAGAGCTGGACCAGCGTACCCGCCGCGCTCGCGTTGCCGACCAAAATGGCCCCGATGAGCCGCCCCTCGCGCACGATGATCTTGCGGTAGGTGCTCTTACGCTCTTCGAGGATCTGAAAGACGTCGTCGTCCGGGCGCTCCGGTTCCGAGCAGCCCATCGACGCCACCTCGAGGCCCGCCACCTTGAGGCGCGTGTACAGCTTGGAACCCTTGTAGCGGACGCCGAGGTTCTGCCCGGTGAGCACGTCCGCGAGCGTCGCCGCCTGCTCCCAGACCGGCGCGACGATGCCGTAGGTCTTGCCGTTGTGCTCGGCGCACTCCCCGAACGCGTACACGGACGCCACCTCGGTCGCGAGCGAGTCGTTCACGATGATGGCGCGGTTGACGGGCAGGCCCGAGGCGCGAGCCACGTCGATGCGCGGCCGCACGCCGCAGGCGAGCACGATGAGGTCGGCGGAGAGCCGCGTGCCGTCGTCGAGGAAGACTCCCTGCACCGAGTCCTCGCCGTAGACCGCCTCCACCGTGCGACCGAGCTTCACGAAGATGCCGGTGCGCTCGATCTGTCGCGTCAGCATGTCCCCGCCGATGGCGTCGAGCTGAGCGTTCATCAGCGTCTGCGCGACGTGCACCACCGTGACGTGCAGGCCGAGATCGGCGAGCACCTTGGCCGCCTCGAGCCCGAGCAAGCCGCCGCCCACGACCACGGCCGCGTCACCCGCGCGAGCGTGAGTGCGGATGCGCAGGCAGTCGCCGATGGTGCGATACACGAACGCGCCCCGCTTGAGCTCGCCGTTCTCGTCGAGCAAGCCGTGGAGCGGGGGCACGAGCGGCTGGCTGCCGGTCGCGAGCACGGCCACGTCGTAGCCGCGCGTCTTGCCGTCTTCGGTCTCCACGCGTTTGTGCAGCGTGTCGAGCTTGGTCACCCGCGAGCGGTCGATCAGGCGAATGTTGTTCTGATCGTACCACTCGGGCGTCTTGGTCACGATGCTGTCGGGCGCCTCGCCCGCGAGCACCTTGCCGAGCATGATGCGGTTGTACGCGCCGCCCTGCTCTTCGCCGAAAACGCTGATCTCGTACTTGAGCGTGCCGCCTCGCTGCGCGAGCTCGTCGAGCAGGCGGCACGTGCCCATGCCGTTGCCGATGATGGCAAGCTTCTTCCTCGTGGCCATTTAGGATTGCACCCTTCGGATCCCGCCGAGCGAGCGAGCGCGCACGGCACATACTTTGAACTCGGGCATGCGGCTCGTCGGATCGAGCGCAGGAATGGTCAGCAGGTTCGCTGCCTGGCGGCCGCCCCAGTGGAACGGCGCGAACAGCGTGTCCGTCCGGATGTCGGCGCTGATGGTCACCGAGAACACGACGCTCCCGCGGCGGCTCTCGACCACGAGCGAATCGCCGTCCATGACGCCGAGCTCCTTCGCGAGCCGCGGATGAATCTGCAGGAGCGGCGCTGGCTTCGCGTCGATCAGCGCGTCCACCCGGCGGGTCTGCGCGCCGGAGTTGTAGTGCTCCTTGTAGCGGCCGGTCGTGAAGTAGAGCGGGTAGTCCTTGTCGGGGAGCTCCGCGGCGGGCCGGTAGGGGACGAAGACGAACTTCGCTCGCCCCGAAGGGTGATGGAAGCGCTCGGCGAACATGCGCGGCGTGCCGGGGTGACCGGGTGACGGACAGGGCCAGAACAGGCCCTTCTCGCGATCGATCGCCTCGTAGGTCATGCCGCTGTAGTCGGCCTTGGCGCCGGCGGTGGCGCGCCGGAGCTCGCCGAAGACCTGCTCCGTCGAGTCGAACTCGAACCCCGCGACGCCCAGCCGCCGGGCGAGCTCGCCGAAGATCTGGATGTCCGTCTTCACGTGGGGCGGCGGCTCCTGCACGCGGCGCCGCAGGATCACGCGCCCCTCGAGGTTCGTCATCGTGCCCTCCTCTTCACCCCACTGGGCGACCGGCAAGATCACGTGAGCGTTCTCGGAGGTCTCGTTCCTGAACGCGTCGCAAACCACGAGCAGGTCGAGCGCCGCGAGCTTCTCCGTGATGTTCCCGGAGTGCGGCGACGCGACGGCGACGTTCGACCCGAACACGAGCAGGGCGCGGATACCGCCCTTCGGGCCGAGCGAATCGAGGAGCTCGTAGGCGCTCTTGCCCTTGCGAGGCAGACTGCTCGCGGGCACGCCCCACACCTTGGCCACGGCCTCGCGGCTCGCCTCGTCTTCGATCAGGCGATACCCCGGGAGCTGGTCGGCCTTCTGCCCGTGCTCTCGGCCGCCTTGCCCGTTGCCTTGTCCGGTGAGGCACCCGTAGCCGCTCGCGGTTTTTCCCACCTTGCCGAGCGCGAGCATGAGGTTGATGAGCGCGAGCACCGTGTCCGCGCCTTTGGACTGCTGCTCGGCGCCGCGCCCCGAGAGGATCATGCTGCGCTCCGCGGCCAGGAGGTGCACGGCCTTGAGCTGGCGCTCGATCGTGACGCCGGTGAGGCGCTCGACGTGATCGGGCTGGATCATGAGGAGAGCTCGCTTGAGCTCCGCCCAATCTTCGGTGCGCTCCGCGATGTACCGCTCGTCGATGAGCTTCTCTTCGACCGCGAGGTAGAGCAGGCCGTTGGCGAGCGCGAGGTCGCTGCCCGGCGTGAGCTGCAAGTGGAGCGTCGCGCCGCGCGCGGTCTCGGTCTTGCGCGGATCGACCACGATCGAGCTGCCGCCGCGGTTCTTCTGCTCGAAGACCCACTGCATGATGGGCGGCATCGTGTCCGCGCAGTTCGAGCCCCAGAGCATCAGCGTCTGGGTCTCGGCGATGTCCGAGACCGGGAACGGCAAGCCGCGGTCCACGCCGAACGCCCGGTTTTGCCCGGCCGCCGCGCTCGACATGCAATAGCGCCCGTTATAGTCGATGTTCGGCGTGCCGAGCGCCAGGCGCGCGAACTTACCGAGCAAGTACGTCTTCTCGTTCGTGAGCGCTCCGCTCCCGAACGCTCCGAGCGCGCTCGCGCCGTACTCGGCCTTGATCTCGAGCAGCCGCTCGGCGACGAAATCGAGCGCGGTCTCCCACGACGCCTCGACCAGCCGCCCGTCGCGTCGCAAGAGCGGCGAGAGCACGCGCTCGGGGTGATCGAGCAGCGCCGCGGACGTGAACCCCTTGATGCACATCTGCCCGCGGTTCACCGGGAAGTCTTCGTCCGCTCGGATGTCGAGTCGCGGCTTGTTCGCCTCGACCCGAGTGACGGTCATGCCGCACTGAAAGGCGCAGTACGGACAGTGGGTCTTCTGACTCTCGGCGGGGACCACGTGAAGCTGCGGCGCGGGACGCGACATCCGACTCCGTGATGGAGCGCTCGTGATGGTTTCAGAGCGGTGTCGCGCTCTGTTGCGGGGTGGAAACACATTTTTGTCGAGTGCTGCGTCGCGCGCGCCGCTGCGAGGCAACCCTCGAGGATGATCGAGGCGTTTTCTGCACGCGTTTCGAGGAGAACTTCGGGGCGACCCGAACCCTGTCGCGGCTACCGGGCGTCCGACGCTTCTGTCGGACACCGATGAAACAATCGTCGAGTGCAGCAGCAGCGGTCGGAGCGACGGCCGAACGGCGTGGAGGTCCGCGCGACTCGACCAAACCCATCGTGGCAGAAATGCGCTTGCTCTTTCTTCGAGTCGTGTCAGGCGGAACGGCCCGGTCGGGCGCCCGGCACCCACACCCGGATGAGTGACGGCGTCGAGCGCGACGATGACGCGGCCCCACGAAATCCGCGCGCGCCGAGTCTCGAAGCGGGACCGCCGAAGTGCACAGGTGCGCTCCGCGTCGAGCTCGCGTAGGGTCGCGGCACCGATGCAGAAGCTGGTGAAAGGGATCCACAAGTTCCAGCGCGGCTTCTTCGCGACCCACCGCGCGCTCTTCGAACAGCTGGCGACGACCGGGCAGCAGCCCGAGACGCTCTTCATCACCTGCTCGGACAGCCGCGTCGTCCCGAACCTCATCACCAACGCAGCGCCGGGCGAGCTCTTCATCGTGCGTAATGTCGGGAACGTGGTCCCGACGGCCGACCTTCCCGGTGGTACCGCCGCCGCCATCCAGTACGCGGTGGAGGTCCTCGGGGTGGAGAACGTGATCGTCTGCGGCCACACCCAGTGCGGCGCGCTCAAGGCCATCCTGGAACCCGAGAGCGTCGCTCACCTCGAGTTCGTCAAGCGCTGGGTCGGGAGCACCATCCGGGTCAAGAAGGTGATCGAGGAGAAGTACGCGCACCTCTCGGGAGAAGCGCTGCTCAACGCGGCCATCCAGGAG
>JAEZYO010000888.1 GCA_023419055.1 Pseudomonadota bacterium
GGGTGGGCGGGCAGCGCATCGAGCAGCGCTATCGCCTCGACGTGAGCGCGAGCTCGTCACGCGGCAACGCCTTCGTCCCGCGTCTGTTCGCGGCCGCACGCATCGCGGATCTCGAACGCGAAGGCACCGCGGCGGCCAAAGACGAGGCCATCCAGCTTTCGAGCCGTCACAGCGTCGCGAGCCGTTACACGTCGCTGCTCGTGCTGGAGAGTCAGGCGATGTTCAAGGCGTTCGGCCTCGACAACCAGCGCAAATCCGAGCTCTGGACCGGTGAGGAGGAAACCGAGAGCTCGAGCGCCGACGGTATGTTCGAGGTCGCCGACAAAGAGGAGGTCGGGTTCGACGACCTGGACGCTCGCGGCGGTGGTGGCGGATCGCTCGGGCGCGCGAGTGGAAAGGGACTCGAGAGCCGCGAAGGATCCGCGTTCGCTCCGCCTGCGACCGCGGCGGCCCCTGCTCCGATGAAGCCGCGTGGGGCTCCTGCTCCCGCTCCCGCTCCCGCTCCCGCGGACGAGGAGAAGGCGAGGGCGGCGCCGAAGAAGAAGGCCGCGAACGATCCGTTCATCATCGAGCCCGAACCAGAATGGGCCGCTCCGCCACCGCGCCGCCGCATGGTTCCCATGCGACGGGTGTGGGAGCGCTTCGGCGAGGTCATGAGCGACCGCTTCACGCCCAAGGCCGCGAGCTTCGACGCGTTGAGCTCGGCCGAGCGCCTGGTGATGGGAGACTCTCCGCGTCGCGAAGACGTGAAGAAGCTCTACGTCCTCGCGATGCAGGCCGCCGATCTCGCCCAAGCAGAGCGCGTGGCAGAGCGCTGGGCAGACAAGGAGCCACTCGACGCCGAGGCGCTCACCGCACTCGCCGACGTGGCCGCCCGACGAGCAGAGCGTGATACGGCCATCCGGGTGTTGGGCAGCGTGATCGACGTGAGGCCCGGAGACGTGGCCGCGCACCAGCGGTTGGCACGGCTCTTCCGCTGGGCGGGGCGCCCCGAGCTCGCGTGCCGTCACACGCTGGGGATCGCCGAGATCAGGCCGGGTGACGCGACGCTGCTCGCCGACGCCGCGCGCTGCGCTCGCGAGAACGGCGAGTCGACGCTCGCGGACGAGCTCCTCGCAAACGCCGAGACCAAGGTTCGAGAGCGCGCGGAGGCCCTCCTTTCACGGCCACGCCCCGATGACAGCGAGCTCAAGGGCGACCTGCGCCTCGAAGCGACGTGGGACAGCGGCGCCGATCTCGATCTGGCCCTCATCGATCCGGACGGACACCGCGTCTCGTGGCTCGGCGCGCCCACCCGCGCGGTGATCAGCGCGCGCGACGTGACCGGAATGTCACGAGAAGGTCTCGCGCTCCGCGGAGGCAAGCCGGGCGAGTACGTGGTGGAGATCGTGCGGGCCAAGGGCAGCGGGCGAGCCCGCGGCGAGCTCACGGTTCACGCCGCCGGGACGACGCGGCGCTTGCCGTTCGTGCTCGACGGTGAGCGTCTGAGCCTCGCCCTCGTGAAGATCGGAACGCGGGAGAAGCTCGTGCCCGTCGCCTGGAGCTCGTGGTAGTGCTTCGCACCCCGCATGAAGACGATCAAGGTCGTGTTGGCGCTCGTGCTGGTCCAGGCGTCGCTCTGCCTCGGCTATCTCTGGTTCGAGCGCGAGCGCGCGAGCCGCGAGCCCTCCGGCGCGACCTTCGCTCACGCCCAGGCCGACGGGCGCGAGGCGCCGCCGCTCGAGTTCCGCAGGCGCGACGGCTCGCGGGGTGACCTGCACGCGCTGCGCGGCCGCCGGGCGCTCGTACACTTCTGGGCGACCTGGTGCGCTCCGTGCACCCGCGAGATCCCGGCCCTGCTCGCGTTCGCGCGCGACCACCGGATCGAGCTCCTCCTGGTATCGGTGGACAGCGATTTCGCGAAGGTCGACGCCTTCTTCGACCACGAGGTCCCGCGTGAGGTCGTGCTCGCTCACCTGGAAGCAGCGCGAGCGCTGCTCGGCGTCGAGACCTTGCCCGACACTTACCTGCTCGACGGAGCGGGCCGGGTTCAGCAGCGCCTGCAGGGCGCACAGAGCTGGGAGTCACCGGAAGCCAAGGCGTGGTTCGCGTCCGTCCCGCCGTCTTGAGCTCGGTCAGCCCTTGAACGGCGTGGGCTCGCGCCGGGTGCGAACGACCTTGAGCGCTTCTTTCAAGTTGTTCGCGGGATCGCCCTTGCGCAGGCACGGGTAGCAATCCTGACGTTTGTTCGGCCCGCAGCCGCTCTTCCGCTGGAGCTTCGTGAGCGAGACGAAGCTGCGCTTGTCCGCGAGCTCGATGACCCGTGGCAGCGCGGCGGCGATCGCCTCGCAGTCCTCGGTAGTCCGGAGCTCCAGCGCGATCGCGAGCGGAGGCGCGGCCTTGGCGCGTACGCCCTTCCCGAGCAAGAGAGCCTGCGCGAGCTCGGTCGTGTCGGTCTTCGTCGGCGTTCCCGTCCACACCTCGTACAGCAAGTCCGCGCTGATGGGGCCCGGCACGTTCGCGATCGCGGCGAGCGCCTCACGAGCGCTCTCGGGGTTTTGAGTGAACCGATAGAGCTCGCCCAGCACCTTCGGGTTCTTGATCAGCGCCGGATCTTGCGCGAGCCGCCCCCGTAGCTTTTCGGCTTCTTCTCGTTCGCGCGTCGCGCGGCCGGTCGCGATCGCGAGCGCCTCGTCGATGGCGAGCTCCGCTGCGGGCCGTTGTTCGAGCTCGCTCAACGCCGAGCCGTCTCCGCTCGCAGCGCGCTCGATCAGCGTGAGCGGCTTCTTGGGGGCTTCCGGCGCGGCGCTCGGCGCCTCTTGCGTTTCGGGGGCCTTCTTCTCTTCCGTGTGCGCGGGGGCCGGCGCAGCGCTCGCGAGGGCGCTCGCGCTCGAGACCGGGCTGGTCTCGACCATGACCTCCCTCGCGGTCGCGGCCGCCGCGCCGAGCGCGATCACCACGGCCGAGGCTGCGAAGGCGGGCCCCAGCACTCCCCAGAGCGGAAGCTCTCCGCCGGCGAAGCGGACCCGCTGGGTCAACGCTTGCTTGATGCTCGGAGAACCGCCGCTGCCGTGCGGGTGCGGCAGCTCGGCGGTCGCCGAGGGCGCCGGGGATTGACCGAGAGGCTGAGGGCTTCCGAAGCTCGGAGGTGCTTCGGGCCACTGCGGAGGTCGGGGGCCACCAGATTGGGTCATGGGCGTTCGCGCTGGCTTTCCGGTTTCGGTGGTCAGCCACCGATCGCGGCGCGCTCGGCTTCGGCCTCGAAGCGGGGACGCGACGCCACCTCCGGTCCGAGCAGCACGGCCTCGGCCTCCGCGGGGATGCGCCGCGGCACGTGGTGCTGATCCACGCACGCGAGCAGCGTGTGGCCCTCGGCCACGATTTCTTCGGTGAGGTTCGGCAGCATGCGCAGCAACCGGTACTCGAAACGAATCTTGACGCGCATGAGCTCGGTGAGCCGCGTCTCCACACAGAGGAGCTCGTCGAAGCGCGCGGTCTTGCGGTAGCGCACGTAGGCCTCGACCACGGGCAGATGAATCCCGAGCTCGGTCCAGGAGTGATAGTCGAGCCCGCGGCGGCGCATGTATTCGACGCGACCCACCTCGAAGTAGCTGATGTACGTGCCGTGGTGGACGATGCCCATCAGATCGGTTTCGCCGAAGCGAACCCGGAGGTCATAGCGGGAGGTGCAGTGCGCGGGGATCTCGAGTTTCACTGGGAAGGGGGCGAGAGTAAGCCGCGATTCTGGCGTGGAGCAAGCCCTCGCGTCGGCGGGCCGGCCCGTTCGCGTGCCCGATAGCGGACTATCATGCGCCAATGCTTCGCGTACTCGACCTCACCGAGGCGGGCGTCGCCCTGAAAGAGGCGAGCGCCGACACGAGCGGGTTGCCCGCGCCCGGCGCGCTCCGGTGGCTGGACCTGACGGCCCCGAGCGTCGAGGAGCTCGACCTAGTAGGCAGGGCCTTCGGATTTCACGCGCTCGCGCTCGACGATTGCCGCCGCCTCGACCAGCGGCCCAAGCTCGAGCCGTACGGCGACCACCTGTTCGTCGTGATGCACCGGCTGGTCTGCGAGCTTTCGCCGCCAACGGCGCGCGGGGTCGAGCTGCACGCGTTCCTCGGCGCGAGCTACCTCGTGACCGTGCACGAAGAGCCGCTCCAGGAGGTGGAGAGCGTCATGGCCCGCCTCGAGCGAGAGCCCGAGGTCATGAAAAGAGGGCCGGACTTCTGGTACTACCTGCTCGCCGATCGCATCGTGACCGCGAGCTACGCCGAGCTCGAGTTGGTGGCGGCGGCGGTGGAGGACACGGAGGAGCACGTGCTTCATGGAGCTCAGGCCGACGTGGTCGATCGGATCTTCGCGCTGAAGCGACTGCTCTCGACCGCGCGCCGCCTCGTCTCGCCCGAGCGCGAGCTCTTCTCGTCGATCGCGAAATGGGGCGCGCCGCTCATCCGGGAGCCGCAGGTCTTCTACTACCGCTCCATCCACGACGACTTGATCCGCGCGGTGGAGAGCATCGAGAGCTACCGCGAGCTCTTGAGCAACGCGCTCGACGCGCACTTCTCGGCCATGTCGCAGCGGACGAACGAGATCATGAAGCACCTCACGTTGCTAAGCTCGATCTTCTTGCCGCTGACGTTCGTGACCGGGTTCTTCGGCATGAACTTCGAGCACCTGCCGTTCGCCTCGGACGCCCTCATGTGGGCCGGCATCGGCGCGTGCCTGGTTCTACCGGCGGCGATGCTGCGGTGGTTCCGCTCGAACCGCTGGATTTGAAGACCTATTTGCGCCCTGGCAGCGGGACGGTGAGCACCGGCACCGGCGAGAGACGAACGAGCTTCTCCGCGACGCTGCCCATCAGCAGGTGCACCAACCCAGTGCGCCCGTGCGTTCCCACCACGCAGAGGTCGTAGCGCCCCGTGCCGAGCTCCGAAAGGAGCGTCGAGGCGGGCTCCCCCGAGAGCAGCCGGTGGGAGCTCTTGAGGTCCGCGGGCAGGTTCAGGCCCGCGAGGTAATCGCGCATGTCGCGCTCGGCGTTCTCGCCGACCATCTCGAGCAAGGAGCGCTGCCCCCCGTCCGGGTGCCGGACCATGACCGCGTCGGTCACGTAGCTCGGTCTGTCCCACACGTGGACGAACTCGAGCTCGGCGCCAAAGCGTCGGGCGAAGTCGGCCGCGATGAGGACCGCGGGCTTTCCATTCTCCGAGTAGTCGACCGGTACCAGAATGCGTCGATAGGCCAATGTCGTCTCCCGAAACGCGAGCGAGGCGAGCCGTCCCGACCTCGCGGAGCCTCCGGACAAGGGAAGTGTGGCCTCATCCGGCCGCCCCGTAAAGGCGCTCGGCGCGATCAATCCCCGGAAAAATGGCTGGCGGCCCGAGGTCACGCGTCCCCCGGTGCGGCTCGTGTACGGAAGGAGTTCGAGCCTCGCTGCGGAAGTGATACATTTTCGGGCCGTGGCACGTACGCCTGAAGACAGCTCCCCAGAACTCGACACCACGGTCGCCGGCGATCTCAGCATCGTCGCCGCCGTCGAGCTCGCCCGCAAGCGCCCGCGGCTCGAGCAGGTGCGAGGGGCCGGGGCGCCGCGCACCTTCCAGCTCATGCTCGAAGAGACCGTGATCGGCCGCTCGAGCCAGGCGACCGTTTGCGTGGAGAGCACGCTCATCTCTCGGCGTCACATGGCCGTGCGCCGCGCCGGCGCCGAATTTCGCGTCGTGGACCTCGACAGCGCGAACGGCCTCTACCTCAACGGGGTGAAGGCCCACTCGGCGGTGCTGCACGAGGGGGACGCCATCCAGATCGGCGACGTGGTCTTCGTCTATCACGAGGGCGGCTGATGGCCGTGTTCGTGAAGTTCTGGGGGACGCGCGGCTCGATCCCGACGCCCGGACACAAGACCAAGCGCTACGGCGGCAACACCTCCTGCGTGGAGATCCGCGTCGACGATCAGCTCTTCATCTGCGACGGCGGAACGGGGCTCAGGGAGCTCGGGCTCGAGCTCGGCGCGCGCGGTGAAGGCGCGATCGAAGCGCACATGTTCTTCTCGCACATGCACTGGGACCACATTCAGGGGTTCCCGTTCTTCGTGCCCGCGTATTCGAGCAAGAACGAGCTGAACGTCTACGAGGTGGCCCCGGGCGACGATCGGGTCCAGCGCCTGCTTCACGGGCAAATGCGCTCCGACTACTTCCCCGTGAAGTTCTCGGATCTCGGCGCGACGATCGCGAGCCGCAGCTTCGAGAACGGGGAGACGCAGGTCGGCCCGGTGAAGGTGCGCTGCATGGAGCAGACTCACCCCGGTCAGAGCTTCGCCTACTCGTTCGAGGTCGGCGGGCTCAAGGTCGTGTACGCGACCGACAACGAGCTCGACCTGAACATCCTGAACCGCGAGGCGAGCGATCACGATCCAGCGCTCTTGCGCCGGCTGCCGGACGAGTTCGTGCGCTTCGTTTCGGACGCGGACCTCTTGATCAGCGACGGTCAGTACACCGAAGAGGAATATCCGAAGAAGGTCGGCTGGGGGCACGCTCGGGCCAACACGGTGGTGGACCTCGCGATCCAGGCGGGCGTCAAGCGCTGCGCCATCTTCCACCATGACCCGCTCCACGCGGACGAGTTCATGGAACGAAAGATCAAAATCGCGCGCGATCGAGTCGAGGCTGCCGGCAAGGAGCTCGAGATCTTCGGCGCGCGCGAGGGGCTCGAGCTCAAGCTCTGAGCCGGATCAGAGCTTCTCGACCCGCTTCTTCAACGCTTCGTTCATGTACACGAAGCCGCGCGCCACGTGCGTGAAGTTGAAGAAGCGCACGAGGAAGCCGCTGAAGTCCTCCCCGTGAACGAAGCGAGTCTGCCCGGGCTCGGGCTCGCGCAGCTGGAAGAAGTGCTCGCCGTCGAACACGCCCTTGAACCAGAGCTTACCGAGCCAGCGCAGCTCTTCTCCGGGGTTACACACCAAGAGCTCGGGCTTGAAGCTCATCTCGCGACTCTCGGGCGGCGAGATCGTGAGGTCGAGCCGGGCCCCCGTCTTCAGCTCTCCCGAGATGTGCGTGATGAACGGATTCCACTCGTGATAGCGCTCGAAATCGACGAGCACGGCCCAGACCTTCTCTCGAGGGGCTAAGATGGCGATTTCGGTGCGAAGCTGCATGGATCACGCTTCGTACAGCGGCCTCGGGAGCGCACCAAGCGAAAGCGCCGGGCACGTTCGACGCGCGCTAGTCCGCACCTCGTGAGGGCGTTGGCGACCCCACCTGCCCACGCTAAACTCTGCGCTCGATGCGGCTTCTACGAGCGGAGATCGTCGGCATCAGCCCCTTCGAGGGGCTGGCCTTTCCGTTCACCGACGAGAGCGATCACCCCCGGCGCATGACCATCGTCCACGGCGCGGGCGGGGTCGGGAAGACGACGCTGCTCGGCGCCATTGCGACGACTCGGCCGGGCCACTGCGTGGCGCAGCTTCGCCAGCGTGACTCCCGTCCGGATGAAGACGCTGAATCGACGCCGCCGCGCGTGATGTGTGAATGGGGACTCGGACAGGACGACCCGTCTCGGCCCCACCCGCTCGTCCTCGGCAGCCCCAACGCGCGCGTGTTCGCGACGGACGAGGACGAGGCGCTCCGCCGCCGCGAGCAGGCGCTCTTCGATCGCATGGCGACCGAGGGTGGGTTCGCGTTCCTGGTGCTCGCGAGCACGCGTTGGTTTTCTCGACAGCCCATCGCCTTCTCCGCGCCGGGCCGCACCATCGCTCGGTACGACGCTCGCGCCGCCTCGGTGCTCGACGACGCCTCGCGCTCGGATCTGGCGCGCGAGACCAAGCAGTCGCTCGCGTACGCGGCGATCGCCCGCGCGCTCGGGCTCGGCGACCCTCACGCCGGCAGGCGCCTCGAGCGCTTGGGAGACGCGATGCACGACGTCGTTTCGAAGCTCACGGCGCTCGCCGGCTTCGACTACGCCGGGCTCGACCCCTTCACCTTCGAGCCCCTCTTCAAGGGACCGGACGGCGGACCGAAGCCGTTCGACTCACTCCCGACCCGGGTGCGACACCTCGTCTCGTTCGGTGCCCTGACCGTGCGCACATTGTGGGCAGCCTACCCCGAGCGGGACCCGAGGGGTGCCGAAGGCGTGGTCGCGATAGACGAGGTGGACCTCCATCAAGATCCGGGCACCCAGGCCGAGCTTCCTGGGGCCCTCCGGCGCGCTTTGCCGGAAGTTCAATGGATCCTGACGACGACATCGTCGGTCGTCGCCGCCTCGTGCGAGCCGAGTGAGGTTCTCGCCTTGCGACGCCTCCCGGAGCACGCCGCGGTCGCGCTCTTCGCCGGCGACCAGGCGCTCACTCATTGAAGTACGAGCCGGCCGCTCGGTAGTCCAATCCTCCCAAGCGCAAGAAGGCTTCAGCCAAACGGCAAACCGCCGCTGGGAGTGGTAGGCTAAAGCCCGCAACTTTCGCTTTCGAAACATGCTCGAGGCCATATCGGCTGGACAGGTGCTCGGTCGGTACGAGCTCTTACTGCCCATCGCACAGGGCGGTATGGCGAGCGTGTGGGCTGCGCGCCTGAAGGGCACGCGCGGCTTTCAAAAGATGGTCGCGATCAAGACCATGCTGCCGGGTTTGATCGATGACCCGCAGTTCGAGCGAATGTTCTTGGATGAAGCGTCGCTCGCCTCGCAGGTGAGGCACCCGCACGTGATCGAGATCATGGATCTCGGTGAGCAGGACGGGATCCTCTACATCGTGATGGAGTGGGTGGACGGGGAACCCATCAGCGTCATCCTGAAGTATGCAGCCGCGCGCGGCGGCATCCCGCTCCCCGTCGCGGTTCACGTGGCCATCCAGGCGTCGCGAGGCCTGCACGCCGCGCACGAGCTCCGAGACGACACCGGATCGCTCGTCGGGCTCGTCCACCGCGACGTCTCGCCGCAGAACGTCCTCTTGACCTACGACGGCGTGGTCAAGGTCGTGGATTTCGGCGTCGCGAAGGTGACGAACCGCGCCAGCAGCGAGACCCGCGCCGGGCAGCTCAAGGGCAAGATCGCGTACATGTCGCCCGAGCAGCTCAAGGGCGACAAGATCGATCGCCGCACCGACGTGTTCGCGATGGGCATCATGCTCTACATGATGACCACCGGTCGTCATCCGTTCCGTGGCGACGACGAACCGTCCACCATTCGTCAGATCACGGCGGAGGAACCCGCGGTTCCTCCGAGCGCGCTGGTCGCGAACTATCCTCCGGCGCTCGAGCAGGTGGTGATGCAGGCCATCGCCAAGGATCCGGCCAAGCGCTTGCCCACCGCGAACGACGTGGTCGTCGCGCTGACGCGCGCGATGCCGCCGGCCACCGACGAAGAAGTGGCGGCGTTCCTGCGCACGCTCTTGCCCGATCGACTCGAGAAGCGGAAGGCCACGATCAAGAGCGCGCTCGAAGCGGCGGATCGGCGCGACCTGCCCTCGGCGCCGCAGCATCAGCCCCCGCGTGACGGCTCGGAGGACATGACCCGCCGGGACGCGGGCCTGATTTCGCACCGCGATCTCACTCCGAGCACGGATGCGTCTCTCCCCGGAGCGCTCACGGGGCAAGAGCTCGCCGGGATCCGGAGCCGCTCGGCCCCGGGTCGACGACTCGGGCGCACGATCATCAGCATCTCGCTCGCTGCGGGCGTCCTGATGATCATCGCCGCCGCCGTCGTCAGCGCTCGTGGGCGAGCCGAAGAAACTCAGCAAGCGAGCCCCGTCGTCGGCGCACCCTCGGCGACGTTTGCTCCTCCGCCCAAGTTCTCCGTGGCACCGCCGCCGCCGGAGCCCGTGGTGACGGCGCTGCCGAGCGCAACGCCGCCCGAACCTGCCGCCACCGCTTCGGCGCCTGCTCGCCCTACGCCGAGCACCAAGCGCCGCTCTCCGCAGCCCAAGGCGAGCGCCGCCGTCAAGCCACGCGATGCGTTCGTCTCACCGATCCGTGAACCAGGCTTCTGAGCCCGATCCTGAATCGGGCGCACGCTCGCTCATTTAGAAGCGACCGACGAGAGAAGCGCCGCCGTCGGCGCCCGGCGCGATGGGAACGAGCTTCATGCCGGCGCGCGCAGGTTCGCGAGAGCCGCCGCCGCTGCCGAGCAAGATCATGGGAATGCCGGCCGCGATACCGACCGCGCCTACCGCGAGGGTGACGTTCGCGAGCGTGTTGTAGGTGCGACCGCGATCGAAGGTATCGCGTGAGGACTCTGGGCACTCTTCGCGATCGACTCCGCACGCGTCGTCCAGATCGTCGATGGCTTGGCCGCGGAGAAAAAAGAACACTCCGGAGCCGATCAAGCTCGCTACGCCGACGCTCGCGGTGACGAAGCCTGCCGTGCGGAGCGACGGCGAGCCCCGATGGGGCTCGGTGATGCCGCCGGGCGGAGGCTCGGGCACCGCCTCGAGCTCGACCACCAAAGTCTCGGTCTGTTGCTCGATCAGGCGCACTGTCTGGCGGAAGGGCTTGTAGCCGATGGCCTTGGCCTCGATCACGTGCGGACCGGGGTCAGCGGGCACCGGCGTTCCGACCACCGTGTCGCCGATCGCGACGCCGTCGAGCATGATGGTGGCCGTCTCCGCGCCTACGCCTCGTTGAACGATGATCTTCGGGATCCGGGCGCGTAGCGCGCCGAGCCGCGCGTCTACCTCTTGCGCCACGCCGACGTCCGACTCTCGCGCGTCAGCCGCGGCGAGCTCGTAGTCACCCAGCGCGCTCACCAGGCGTCCGAGCTTTTCCTCGCAGAGCGCGATGTTGAAGCGAACTTGCGGAGTCGGTTTTACCGCCGCCACCTGCTTCAGGAGGGCGAGGGCACCAGCCCAGTCACCTGCTGTTTGCAGCGACAGCGCCTGGGTGAACTGCTCGCGTGCGCGGGCGACCGCCGCGTCGTCGGCCTGTTCCGCCGCCTGAGCCAGCGCGGGCCGAGGGACGCTGCCGAAAGCAAACACCAGGGCGAGGGCGACGCGGGCGGCGCGGTAACGAAGCAAGCTCACAACGGCTCAGGCTACTACGCTTTGGGCTCGCTCGACGAGTCACCTTCTTTCCAGAGCCGCTCGGCGTCTCGGTCCGGCTGGTGGGTAGATGTCGGCCGAGAAAGCGAGCTCACGGACAGCCCCGGGACACTGTGACGTGATGGTCGCGCGCGCGGCCCTCCCGTACCCGCGCTCCCGCAGCGGTCGAAAGCGCCAGAAACGGGCCGGATCGACCTTCCTGGCACATCTGATGCTTGGCTCGCGGGTAGGGACTCGAGTCCCCCTGGTTCGCCGTGCGGGCGTGCTCGGGCGAGTCAACGGAGGTTACCATGCCGGACTCACTGCGTTTCGTGATGGTCGTGGGCGTCGACTTTTCGGACCAGAGCGACCTAGCGTTGAGACGCGCCTTCGAGCTCGGTCTGGAACGACGCGCCTCGGAGATCCACGCCGTGCACGTGGTCCGGAGCTTCGAGTCGGGAGTACAGCTCGAGCTCCCCACGAGCCTCGGGCTCACGACGATGTCTCTCGCCGAGGCCGGCGAGCATCTCAAGGAACACTTGGAGGGGCGAATCGCAGAGCTCGCCGCAGCGGTGTCGCCTCGAGAGCGCACGCGCTCGATCGAGCGCGTCGTGTCCCACGTACGACTCGACGCTCCCGCCGAGCAGATCGCTCAGCTCGCGGCCGACTTGGAAGCCGACCTCGTCGTGGTCGGCACCCATGGTCGGCGAGGCTTCTCCCGGATGGTGATGGGATCGGTCGCAGAGGGAGTCGTGCGGCTCGCTCCCTGCCCGGTGCTCGTGGTTCGTGAAAAGAAGCTGAGCGACGTGCCGCATATAGAGCCTCCCTGTCCGCGCTGTGTCGAAACCCGGCGGGAGACGGGCGGTCGAGAGTTCTGGTGCGAGCAGCACCGCGAACGGCACGGCCGGCGACACACTTACTTTTCGAGCGACCGAATCTCCCGAGACGGAAGCCTGCCGCTCGTCTTCCGAGAGCGGTGACGTGTTACGGTCGGGCGTGTCCGAAGCGCTCCGACGCCACGCCCGCTTCCCGCTAGTTCTGCTCGCCGTAGCGCTCCTGATCTGTGCCGCGACGTTCGTCGCTCCCGCCGCTGGTCGCACGAGCTGGCTCCTCGAGGTCGGTCCGGGCCTGGCTGCCATCGCCGTCCTATTCGGGGTGTACCGGCGCTTCCCGATGTCTCACCTGGTCTACGGGTGCGTCTTCTTGCACCTCTTGATCCTGATTTATGGCGGCTACTACACCTACGCGGCGACCCCGCTCGGAAACTGGGCCAAGGAGGCCTTCGGGCTCGCTCGCAATCACTACGATCGCGTCGGCCACCTCGCGCTCGGCGTCTTCCCGTCATTTGCCATTCGAGAGGTGTTGCTCCGAAACACCCCGCTCGAACGAGGCGGTTGGCTCTACTTTCTGATCTTGTCCGTAGTGCTCGCGATCGCCGCCTTCTGGGAGCTCCTCGAATGGTGGGTGACGCTGGTCGTCGCGGGTGACGTCGGCGTCGCCTTCCTCGGTTCGCAGGGTGACGTGTGGGACGCTCAATGGGACATGTTCCTGGCGCTCGTGGGGGCGGCGCTCGTGCTGCCGCTCTTCGCACGTGCCCATGACCGGTCCATGGCCAAGGTGCCGCCGGTCTGAGTCGGGCCGAATTCGACGAAAGTGTCGCCCGACCTGAGAGCCGGAAGAAACAAACGCGAAGCGTAGACGAAACATTCGGCGCGTTAGCGGAGGGCCTCACCGAGCGGGAGTTTTCCCGCTCGGCCCAAGGAGGATTCATGTTCAAAAGGACGCTGGCAGCCCTTTTGCTGCTTCTAGCGCCGGAAACGGCCTTCGCTCAGGCCGACGCTGGTTCCGCTGCCCCCGCTGTCGCTTCGGCCCCCGCTGTACCGGCT
>JAEZYO010000918.1 GCA_023419055.1 Pseudomonadota bacterium
TGCCCAGCGCCAGGTTCTTCGGGCGCGCCTCGAAACCATGCGTCGAACACAACCACGCGCCGGAGCGCGGAGCAAACCGCGCTCGAATTCGGCAAAAAAGCGACCCGTGTAGCCTTACGCTACACGCTCAACGCGCGCTCGCCGGGACGAAGCGCAGGATCTCGCCCGTCACGAAGTCACCGACGTAAAGCTCGCCCGCTCCGTCGCGCCCGAACGTCGCGACGGAGCGCGAAAACTCGCCGAGCAGCCTGGCCTCGACGTAGGCACGCTTCGCGGGGAGCTCGAGCGACCAGATCCTGCCGGTCACGAAATCGCCGAAGACGTAGCGCCCGGAGAGCGCGGGCACGTTCTTGCCCAGGTAGACGTAGCCGCCCGTGATGCTCTGGCCGAGGTCGCGCCCGTATTCGAAGATCGGCTCGACCAGACCTTCGGTCCGACAGCCCTCTTTCGGCTCGTAGCAATGCCGCCCCTCACGAAGCCGCCAGCCGAGGTTCTCGCCCGCGCCGACGATGTCGACCTCCTCCCACAGGTTCTGCCCGACGTCCGCGACGATCAGGCGCCCTTGGGGATCGAAGCTGTAGCGCCACGGGTTCCGTAAGCCGTAGGCCCAGATTTCCGGCCGCGCTCCGCCTGTCTTCACGAACGGGTTGTCCGGAGGCACCGCGTACTCGAGCCCAGCGTCTTTGCGGTCGATGTCGATGCGCAACATCTTGCCGAGCAGCGCGCCGAGGTTCTGGCCGTTGTCGTGCGGATCGCCGCCCGCGCCGCCGTCGCCGAGCCCGACGTAGAGGAACCCATCGGGGCCGAAGGCGAGCTGCCCGGCGTTGTGGTTCGTGAACGGCTGAGCCACCTCCAGGATCACACGCCGTTCGTTCGCCCGCGCCGTGGTGATTTCTGCTGGTGGGACGTGCCACTCCGCGATGCGCGTGCGGAGCTTGCCCTGCTTCGGGTTGTAATTGAGGTAGAAGAGCCCGTTTTGCTCGAACTTCGGGTGAAACGCGAGCCCCAACAAGCCGAGCTCGGAGGAGGTCTGCACCTCGAGCGAGAGCACGGTGTGGGACTCCGCTGCGTTCGGCGGAGCGCTCGCGCTCGGCTTCGTGACCTTCGCGGTGCCGCCTTTTTGAAGCACGACCGCGAGCTCGGGCTGACCCGGCACGAACTGAATATCGGTGTTCTCCTGGAAGCCGCGAGCCACCACCTCGAGATCGACGCCCGCCATCACCTTCGCCGGGATGGGCAGCACGCGCACGCCGACGCTCGTGTCGACGGCGACGCGCGCGGAGGGCCACGAGTACAGGATGACGACGGCGGCCACGATCAGGAGCGCGATCCCGATCAAACCGAGCCAGACGGCGCGCTTCATCACGCCCGAGGTTAGCGGGGTTGGACGGGGAAGCCTATCGCTCCTGCGTGCGCAGAATCCCTCTTCCTCGGAGCGACGCCTCGCAAAGCTCGAGGCGTATCGGCGCTGAATCGATCACGGCCGGCGCCCGAGCGCCGCGAGCGCCGCCCGTACCTGACCGCGGCTGTAGGTGTCGTACTCGTACTGTCCCGGAGCCCAGCCCAGGAGGAAGCGGTAGAAATCGGCCCAGGCAAGCGGATAGAGCTCGCGCCACTCCGCCTCGAGCGCGGCGGCGTCGACGTCGGGCGCATGGAGCTCGAGCGCGCGCCGGAGCTCGGCGAAATAGCGGTCGAGGCACGCGCCGGCTCGTCGCTCGCACTCTCGCGGGTTGAGCGCAGAGCTCAGGAAGTACGCGACGTCCTTGATGCCGGCTCCACCGCCGACGTATTGGAAATCCACCGCGGCAACTCCGAGGTTCCCGAAGCAGAAGTTTTCGAGCTTCGCGTCACCGTGGACCAGGGTCTTGAACTTCGCCGCTTTCAAGCGCAGATCGATCGCCGTGGCGGCGTCGCGGAGCGGCCGTTCGTCGAGCGCCGCGAGCTCGTCCGGTCGCGTGTCGAGGTGCCAG
Organism: Pseudomonadota bacterium; assembly: GCA_023419055.1. Next base: position 1,971 of record JAEZYO010000918.1, read on the forward strand.
TACGTGCCCGTCTTCCAGAGCCCTTCGGGAGCCACGCCGACGAAGGTGGCGTGAAAGTGCGCGAGCCAACCGAGGCAGGCGTCGAGCTCGGCTTCGGACACGCGAGCTCTCCGGGTCGCGAAGCCGCTGGCGTCCAGATCTTCGAGCACGAACAGGGAGCGCCCCCCGTGCGACTCCAGGGCGACCGGACGAGGCACTCGGCAGCGCTCGTCGCAGCGAGCGGCGTAGTCGCGATAAAAGGCGAGCTCTACCTCGTAGGAGCGGAGCTTACGACGGTGCGAGCGTGCCTCCGCGTCGTCACGCCGGGCTCGAGCGAGCTCGGGCGGTTCGACCGACTTGACGACGACGTCGGTGATGGCAGCGCCCTCGAGCCGCGCGCGCCGGAGCTCGCCGTAGCCGCTCCAGAGCGCCTTTCGGCGCTCACCGACCTCGACCCTGCTCGCGCCGGTGAGCGCAGAGAGGCGCCGCTCGAGCTCGCGCTCCCGGGACATGACGCTACTTCGCGCTGCGCTCGAGCGCGAGGGCGACGAAGTTTGCCATCAGGTACGCGAACGCCTCTTCATCGCTGTTCCAGACGCGCTGCGGCCCGACGTGCTCGTGGCACACGACGCCCACCATCTTCTTGTTCACCCAGATCGGCACGTCGAGCATCGAGTTGATGCCGAGCGGAGTGAGGTAGACGGCTGAGAAGCACGACGTCCGCGGATCGCGGTGCGCGTCGTTCGCCGCGATCGTGCGCTCGCTCGTGAGCGCGCGAAAGTACGGCGCGAAGTCTTTGGCGTAGAGCTCGGCTCCGGACTGATGGTGACCGGCGCCGCGATCGAAGAGATCGGCGCACGTGATCTTCGTGTTCTGCGCGTCGAGGTACCAGACGCTCACCCGCTGCACGCCGAGCGTGCTCGAGGCTGCCTCGTCGATGCGACGCACCGTCGCCTGAGCCTCGCCGAGAAAGAGGCTCCGCTGCGCCATCAGGTCGACGTACGTCTTCATGTAGCGGCGGAGCGCGCGCGTCTGCTCGTCGCCTCCCTTGACCTCGGCGACGGCGCCGGCGGCCGCTTCCGAGTGAGGCGTATTGGGGAATTCCTCGCGCAGGTTGAGCATCGCGCGCTGGACTCGACCCACGAGCTCGGGCCTGTCCTCTACCGTGTTCGCTTCGGTCGACGTGATCTGCGAGAGCGACGCGAGGCGCATACGCGCGACGAGCCCGCCCATCCGCTCCGCTTCTTCGAAAAAGGCGGCGATGCGTTTGCCCATCCCGTGAGAGCTACCACACAAGCCGCTTTGGCCCGAGTGGTCATCCGCGGAGCGCTCGACTACTCTTCCTCACCTCTGCCGCCATGGCTCGCCCCCTCACCCCACTCCTCGCTCTGTCGCTCGCCGCAGCCTGCTCGCGCACTCCCTCCGAGCCTCCGGGCCGCGCCCGAGAAGAACCCGTCCGTTCGTCGAACAGTGCCGCGCCCGATGGCGCGCAGCCCAAAGCGACGACGGGCGCGTTTCGCTTGCCGGCCGCGGACCGACTCGTGGCGATCGGGGACCTGCACGGTGACCTTGCCTCCACCCGACAGGCGTTGCGGCTCGCCGGCGCCATCGACGAGAACGACCGCTGGGTCGGAAAGAACCTGACGCTGGTTCAGACCGGGGATCAGCTCGACCGCGGCGACGACGAGCCGGAGATCCTCGCCCTCCTCGAGCGGCTCTCGGCCGAGGCGCAAAAGGCCGGAGGCCGCGTCGTGGTCCTCAACGGCAACCACGAGCTCATGAACGTGGCCGGGGACCTGCGTTACGTCACCCCGGAAGGTTTCACCGACTACGCACCTGCGAGCGGCTCCGCCGACAAGAGTGCCCGCGCGGCCGCCTTTGCGCCGGGGAGCCCCCTCGCCAAGAAGCTCGCGGAGCGCCCGGTCATCATCGCGGTGGGTGACACGTTGTTCGCGCATGCCGGAGTCCTCCCTCGGCACGTGAGCTACGGCATCGATCGCATCAACGACGAGACCAGCCGCTGGATGCGCGGAGATTCGGCGTCGCAGCCTCGCGTCGTCACCGAAGAGAACGCGCCCGTCTGGACCCGCCTCTACGGCTCGGACGCTCCCGGCGAAGAGGCGTGCGCCACCCTATCGAAGATGCTCGAGTCGCTCTCCCTCTCGCGGCTCGTGGTCGGTCACACCATCCAGAAGGGCGGCATCAACAGCGCCTGCGGCGGCAAGGTGTTCCGTATCGACGTCGGGCTCTCCGACTACTACGGAGACGCGCCCACGCAGGTGCTCGAGATCCAGGGCGGGAAGACCAAGATCCTGACCCAGCAGTAGACCCGGAGAGAAATGGAAACCGAGGATCTACCCGAGTGGGTGAAGGAGATCAGAGCAGACGAGGAGAAGTTCTGGGCCGAGACCTACGCCAACTACTCGTTCGACCAAAAGGTCTCCCACTGGTCCGGGTCGCTCCACCGGAGCATGAGGTGGAACGGTGAAAGCGGCTACGACGAGTACGCCATCTATTCCCCCGAGTGGCACGCGGCGGTCCTCGAGATAGAGCCCGAGATCGATCGCATCATGGATGAGGTGTTCACCCGCTGGCGCGGCACCTGGAGCAAAGCAGAGTATTTGAAGAGGATTCGGGGCGACTGACCTGCGTGCTAGCTTGGGTGGCGATGCTGCCGGAATGGGAGCTCGTCGCATTTTGGCGAGCGATGCCGAGGCGTCCGCGCCTCGTGTCGATCACGGCGTGTACGCTCGCTCTCGCCTGCGCGTCCACCCCGGCGCCGCTGACCCCGATCACGACGCGCGTCGAGCCTGTCGCCGCGAGCGAGCCCGACCAACCATCGCCTGCTCCGTCCCCGTCCTCCGAAGAAGCGTCCGCGCGCGATACCTCTGAGACTCCGTTGAGCTCGGCGTGGCGGGAAGCGGGACGAGACTGCGCGGCGCTGCCGGCGGACCTCCAGGGAGCGTGCTTCGACGCGGAGCTAGGGCGACAGGGTGGCGCGCTGTTCGACGACATCGCCGACAACTTTCGAGCGCTCGAGCTCCTCGACGGAGTCGGTCGAGCGGAATGCGCTAGCGAGCGTGATCTCGGCGCTCGCGAGGCCTGTGCGCTCGAGGCCCAGGAGCAAGCTCTGGCCGAGCTCGCCACCGTCTGCGACCGGGAGCCGGAGGACCAGCGCCACCGCTGCCTCATGCAGAAGCTGATCGAGAAGTACGGTCCCTGACTCGGAAAGCAGCTCCGTCTCCCACCGGGAGCGTCAGGTACTGAGATCCGTGTCGTCCCAAGCGATCCCAGGCGATAGCACCCAGGTCAGTGAGTGCCGGCGCTCGTGAATCGCGCCGGCGTTCATGATCGGGTCGAAACCCAGCGGAGCGACCCCAGCCCGTCCGAGCTGCGCGGAGCGAGCCGCGTTGTGCGCGCAGTAGAAGAGATCCTCGAGCGCGACGATGTCGGCTGTCGGCCGCGGTTTCGCCTGCCGTATCCAGGCTTCGGGATCGCTGTCCCAGCGCGGCAGAAAGTCGTCGATGAGCGGCTTCATCACCGACTCACCCACGAGCTCTCCCGAGAAAGAGGGTTCCTGCGAAAAGCCGAGCACCCAGGCCAACGGCCAGAGGTTTTCCATGCGCCAGCCGATCGTGTCACCGTGCTTCTCCTTCGCCCCCGCGCGTGAGGCGTCCACCATCCCTCGTTCATCGAGCGTGACGAAGCGGGCGAGACCCCCGCGTTCGGCGAACCTCCGGAGTTGCTCGGAAGGAGAGCGCTCTTCGGACCCTGCGACCCATGCGACCACGTAGGCGAGCGCGAGCAAGCGCCGCGCGATGTCTTCCTGCGGCCGCAATGTCCCCGGCACTCCGGCGCGGTGACCCGCCGTGGGGAGCGAATCGGCGACTTTGAATCGAGCCACGCGCAAGCGATCGAGCGACGGCGAATCATCTCACCCCGCGGATCAGGTCGCATCGCATCGCGCCGTGTCGGGTCCTGACGTGGGTCGGTGACCGAGATCCTGTCATGGGACAAGATGACCGGTCCGCCGGGGTCATTCTTGCTCTTGCAGCCAGCAAAGGTCGCGGCACCAAGGAGGATGAATTGTCTTCGCTTCATGGGGACACCTTTAAGGACCCGGGCCTGTAGACGACGTGAAGCAGTCGCCGAGGCTCCGAAGAGGTGGACGGTGACGAGCGATGCAGGAGGAGCGGCTTCATGAGCATCAGTCACCCCGATGAGTGACAGCACGCCCTGTCAAGCCGGAGGCGTCGAGTAGCTCGCGTAGCGCCGGGACGTGCGAGAGCAAGCCGCGCGCTTCGCGCTCGACTAAGAACCCGACGCGCTCGAGCTCTTCGTTCCTCACCTGCCGTGCCATGCGACCTCGAACAGTATGCCTGAGGGATGCCGCGCTGCGAAGCTCGCAGCGGATTCAGGGCTTGAAGACGAGGTAGTCGACGCGCTCGAGCGGCGGGACCGACGTGGTCTCGACCCCGTCGCAGACGAGGACGAAGCCCGGGTTTCCGACCAGGCGTTGCTTGCCCGCCTCGAGCTCCGGCACGCTGTGACCGTCACCGAAGAAGTGCCCCGGTAAATGCCCGGCTCGTAGACCTCGCGCTCGCGAAAGAAGTCGTCTGCGATGTGATAGAGCTGCGACGGCGCAAGCTCGAGAGCTCGCAGTTCGGACGAAACTCGACTTCGCCGTCCACGAACGAGAGCGACTCCAGGACCTTGCCACCCTCGGCGTACACGTAACCGACGGCGCCCATCGTGTCGCTACAGTCGTAGGCGATGACGAGCTGAAAGCTCCGCGGGCGAACCCCCACCTCGCGTAGCTCTCGCAAAAGGAAGCTCGACCAAGCGTGGCCCTGGATGCGGAACACCCAGCCAAAGTCGCTCGCCACTTTTACCTTCTTCCCGAGCACGTCACGTTCCCAGCTCTTTGCTCGAGGCGACCTCCCGAGCGAGTGACTCGACGTCAGTCCGTGCGAGCACGAGCCCGAGGTTGTGATCGAGCGTCTCGATGCCTCGACGATCTTGCCACGGACGGTCAAAATCAGTGCTCCCCCGACGCACGTTACACGGCTTCTTCGGACGCGAAACGACGCTGCGAAAGCTTCCGCAACCCTTCGACTCGCCCGACGGGTGACGCCACGCGGAATGCTCACCTTGGCCCCTCGGTTGCTCAGACGAGGGCCTCCCCCCGTTGGCAAGCGAAGAAGTCTCGAGCCAAGCGTCGACGACGCCGCCGCCACGCCCTCCACGTGAAGGGGCGCCGCGGCGCCGCCGCCACGCGCTGTGGCTCTTGTGCGGCGCACTGCTCGTGCTGATCGCGGTCGGGATCATTTGGCAGCGAAAGCGTGCGGCTTCTCGCGCAGCCGAAAGCCGCCCGCGAGCGCCTCCCGCCGTCGTCATCGCCACCAGCGTCGCTCGGAAAGGCGATATCGGCGTGCACGTGAACGCGCTCGGTCTCGTCACGCCCGAGTACACGGTGAACGTTCGTAGTCGCGTCGACGGGCAACTGGTGAAGGTCCACTACACGGAGGGTCAGCTCGTGAAGAAGGGCGCCGCGCTCGCCGAGATCGACGACGCGCCGTACCGCGCCGCGCTCTTGCAGGCCGAGGGGCAGCTCGGGCGCGACACCGCCATCCTCGAGAACGCGCGCCGCGATCTCGAGCGCTACGGCGAGGCGCTCGCGCGCAATGCCATCCCGCGCCAGCAGTACGACACTCAGATCGCGACCGTGCGGCAGTACGAAGACGTGCTGAAGGTGGACCAGGGGCAGCTCGACAGCGCGCGCGTGAACCTCGCGTACTGCCACATCAAGGCGCCCATCAGCGGTCGGATCGGTCTCCGCCTCGTCGATCCGGGCAACATCGTGCACGCGAGCGACGAGAACCCGCTCCTCGTCATCACGCAGGTCGACCCCATCGCGGTCGTGTTCAGCGTGGCGGAGGACTTCCTCCCCGAGATTCAGGCCGAGCTCAAGAAGGGGCACGAGCTGTCCGTGGTCGCGTTCGACCGCGCGCAGAAGGAGCGCCTCGCCGAAGGCAAGCTCGAGACCCTCGACAATCAGATCGATCCGGCGACGGGCACCCTCAAGCTGAAGGCCCTCTTTCCGAACCCGGACGGCGCCCTCTTTCCGAACCAGTTCGTCAACGCGCAGCTGCTCGTGAATACGCACCGCGACGTCACGCTGATAGAGAACCCCGTGCTTCAGCGGAACGCGCAGGGCACCTTCGTGTACGTCGTCACGAGCGAAGAGACGGTGCGGCTCCACCCCGTCGAGGTCATCACGACCGACGGCAAGCGCTCCGAGGTCGGGGGCCTCGAGTCCGGCACCGTGCTCGCCGCGGACAACTTCAACCGCTTGATGGACGGCGCGAAGGTGAAGCCTCGGCCGGCCACGGCTCGTTCACCAAAGCCTACGGAATGAGCCCCTCGCGCACCTTCATCCTCAGGCCGGTCGCGACCTCGCTCTTGATGCTCGCGATCTTGCTCGCCGGCCTCGTCGCCTACCGGCAACTCCCCATCTCCGCGCTGCCTCAGGTCGACTACCCCACGATTCAGGTGGTCACGTTCTACCCGGGCGCGAGCCCGGACGTGACCGCCTCGGCGATCACGGCGCCGCTCGAGCGCCAGTTCGGGCAGATGCCGGGCCTCAACCAGATGACGTCGGTGAGCTCGGGCGGGAGCTCGCTCATCACCCTTCAGTTCGATCTCGAGCTCGACATCGACGTGGCCGAGCAGGAGGTGCAGGCGGCCATCAACGCCGCGCAGACCTTCCTACCCGAGGGTTTGCCGGCCCCGCCCATCTACAGCAAATCGAACCCCGCGGACGCGCCGATCCTGACGCTCGCGCTCACGTCCAGGACCCTGCCGCTCTCCAAGGTGCAGGACCTCGCCGACACGCGCCTCGCGCAGAAGATCTCGCAGCTGCCGGGCGTCGGGCTCGTGAGCATCAGCGGCGGACAAAAGCCCGCCGTGCGCGTGCAGGTGAACCCGACCACCCTGTCCGCCTACGGGCTCAGCTTCGAGAGCCTGCGCACCTCGCTGCAGGACGCGAGCGTCAACCAGGCCAAAGGCAACTTCGACGGCCCGCGCCAGGCCTACCAGATCAACGCCAATGATCAGCTCCTCACGAGCAAGGACTACGCGGGCCTGGTCGTCGCGTACAAGGACGGCGCGCCGATCATGCTGTCCCAGGTCGCCGACGTGGTCGACGACGTCGAGAACACGCGCCTCGCCGCGTGGATGAACGAGACGCCCGCGGTAGTCGTCAACATTCAGCGGCAGCCGGGCGCGAACATCATCCAGGTCGTGGATCGGGTGAAGCAGCTCCTCCCCGAGCTCAGGACGAATTTGCCCGCTGCGGTCGACGTCCAGATCTTGACTGACCGCACCACCACCATTCGGGCGTCGGTCGAGGACGTGAAGACCGAGCTGATGCTCACGATCGCGCTGGTCGTGACGGCGATCTTCCTCTTCTTGCGCAGCCTCTCGGCCACCATCATTCCGAGCGTCGCCGTGCCGCTCTCGCTGGTCGGCACGTTCGGCGCCATGTACCTGCTCGGTTACAGCCTGAACAACCTGACCTTGATGGCGCTCACGATTTCGACCGGCTTCGTGGTCGACGACGCGATCGTGATGATCGAGAACATCGTCCGGTACATCGAGGAGGGCGAGACCCCGCTCGACGCTGCCCTGAAAGGCGCGGCGCAGATCGGCTTCACCATCATCTCACTCACGGTCTCGCTGATCGCGGTCCTGATCCCCCTGCTCTTCATGGGCGACATCGTCGGGCGCTTGTTCCGAGAGTTCGCGGTGACGCTCAGCGTGACCATCCTGGTCTCCGCGGTCGTGTCGCTGACGCTCACGCCCATGATGTGCTCGCGCCTCTTGAAAGCGCAGGGCAAAAGACGGCGGGGGCGCTTCTATCAGGCGTCCGAACGCTTCTTCGAGCGGGTGATCGCGTTCTACGGTCGAACGCTCACCTGGGTGCTGAAGCACGAGACCACGACGCTGCTCGTCGCCGCGTCGATGCTCGTTCTCACGGTGTTGCTCTACCTGGTGGTCCCGAAGGGCTTCTTCCCGGTGCAAGACACCGGCGTCATCCAGGGGATCTCCGAAGCGGAGCAGAACATCTCGTTCCCGGCGATGGCCGAGAAGCAGCAGGCGCTCGCGAAGGTGATCTTGAAGGACCCGGCGGTCGAGAGCCTCTCCTCGTTCATCGGGGTCGACGGCGTGAACACGACTCAGAACAGCGGGCGCATCCTGATCAACCTGAAAGACCAGGCCGAGCGTGACGCGAGCGCCTCGGAGATCATCCGCCGCTTGCAACCCGAGCTCCGCCAGGTGGCCGGCATCGCCCTCTACATGCAGCCGATCCAGGACCTCACCGTCGAGGATCGGATCAGCCGCACCCAGTACCAGTACACGCTCGAGAGCGCGAACTCGGACGAGCTCGACGTCTGGACCGCTCACCTGCTGGATCGGCTGAAGGCGGTGCCCGAGCTCCGTGATCTCGCGACCGATCGCCAGAACGGCGCGCATCAGGCGTTCCTCTGGATCGATCGCGTGACCGCGTCACGACTCGGCATCACGCCGCAGGCCATCGACGACACGCTCTACGACGCCTTCGGTCAGCGCCAGATCTCGACGCTCTTCACCCAGCTGAACCAGTACCGCGTCGTGCTCGAGGCCAAGCCCGAGTTCCAGAAGCACCCGCGCGCGCTCGACGACCTCTACGTCGCGAGCTCGACCGGCACGCCCGTGCCCCTGAGCGCCTTCTCGCATTTCGAGTCGGGCACGGCTCCGCTCGCCATCAATCATCAGGGCCAGTTTCCCGCCGTCACCCTCTCCTTCAACCTGGCTCCCGGCGCCGCGCTCGGCGGCGCGACGCGCGCCGTCGAGCGCGCGAAAGAAGAGCTCGGCGTGCCGCTCAGCGTGCAGGCGGGCTTTCAAGGCACCGCCCGCGCCTTTCAAGCCTCGCTCGCGAACGAGCCCGCGCTCATCCTGGCTGCGATCATCGCGGTCTACATCGTGCTCGGCATCCTCTACGAGAGTTACGTCCACCCGCTCACCATCCTCTCTTCGCTGCCGTCCGCGGGCGTGGGCGCGATCCTCGCCCTGCTCTTGTTCGGCATCGAGCTCGGAGTGGTGGCGCTCATCGGCATCATCCTGCTCATCGGTATCGTGAAGAAGAACGCGATCATGATGATCGACTTTGCCATCGAGGCCGAAAGGGGCGAGGGCAAGTCGCCGCAAGAGGCGATTCACCAGGCGGCGCTGCTGCGCTTTCGGCCGATTCTGATGACCACGCTGGCGGCGCTGGCGGCGGCGCTGCCCTTGATGTTCAGCTTTGGCGATGGGGCGGAGTTGCGGCGGCCATTGGGGATCGCGATTTTTGGCGGGCTGGTGTTGTCGCAGTTGCTGACGCTGTTCACGACGCCGGTGATTTATTTGTGGTTCGATCGGTTGGGGCAGAGGTTTGGGGGGCGGTCTGGGTCTGAGGCGGAGATGGCGTCATGACGGCTGTTCGGGGCTCTGGCGCTTGTGTGGCGAGCGCGAGCAGCTATCGAAAATATAGTTTTTTTGGAGTTGGATGCGCTGTTGGCCGGGATTTCGCCCCGGCGGGCGACCTACTTTTCTTTGCTCCGCCAAAGAAAAGTAGGCAAAAGAAAGGCGGCCCCACTGGCCGTGTCCCTTCGCTTCGCTGCGGGCAACCTGCGATGCT
>JAEZYO010000933.1 GCA_023419055.1 Pseudomonadota bacterium
CTGGATCGGGCACGGGGCTTCACCGTGTCGGAGCAGGGCGTCGTCGTCCTCGGTAAGGGCGACGTCGTCCCGGGCTGATCCGGCGCGACCGCTCGCCGAGCCGCGGCGCGCCGCCCGTCTCGGCTAGCGCACCCGGCGTTCGCTTCTGATATGACTCCGCAATGAGTCGCATCCGAGCCGCGCTGCTGACGCGGGAGTATCCACCGGAAATCTACGGTGGCGCCGGCGTGCACGTGGAATATCTCTCGCGCGAGCTCGCGTCCCGCGTCGACCTGTCTGTCTACTGTTTCGGTAAGCCTCGAAACCGCCCGGAGGTCGCCGGCAGCTACGAGCCGTGGGCGGCGCTCTCTGGCTCGGAGCCCGAGCTCGCGGCGCTGCGCACGCTGAGCGTGGATCTCTTGATGGCGCACGCGACGCGCAGCGCTCAGATCGTTCATACGCACACCTGGTATGCAAACTTCGGCGGGCACCTCGCCAAGATGCTCTACGGCATCCCGCACGTGATGACGTCGCACAGCCTCGAGCCGCTGCGCCCCTGGAAGGCCGAGCAGCTCGCCGGCGGCTACGCGCTCTCGAGCTTTTGTGAAAGGACCGCCATCGAGGCCGCCGACGCGGTGATCGCGGTCTCGAGCGGTATGAAGAAGGACATCCTCGCGGCGTACCCGACGGTCTCGCCCGACAAGGTGCACGTGATTTACAACGGCATCGACGTCGACGAGTACACGCGCGACTCCGCGACCGACGTGCTCGTCGAGCAGGGCATCGATCCGGCGCGTCCATTCGTGGTCTTCGTCGGCCGCATCACGCGCCAGAAGGGCATCGTGCACTTGCTGCGCGCGGCTCGACACCTCGACCCGAGCGCGGCGGTGGTGCTGTGCGCGGGCGAGCCGGACACCAAGGAAATCGGTGAAGAGGTGCGGCGCTTGACTGACGAGCTCGTCAGGGTGCGAGAGCCGGGTAGCGTGATCTTGATCGAGAAGATGCTGCCGCGGAAGAAGCTCGCGCAGATCCTGAGCCACGCGCGGGTCTTCGCTTGTCCGAGCGTGTACGAGCCGTTCGGGATCGTAAACCTCGAGGCCATGGCGTGCGGTGCCCCAGTCGTCGCTTCCGCGGTAGGGGGCATCCCGGAGGTCGTCGACGACGGCAACACCGGCTTCCTCGTCCCCTTCCAGGGCGACGGCACCCCCAAGAACGAGCCCGCCGATCCCGAGGCCTTCGCGCGCAACATCGCGGAGAAGCTGAACCGACTGATCGCCGATCCCGCCCTCGCACGCCGCTTTGGTGAGGCGGGGCGCAAGCGCGTCGTCGAGCGCTTCAGCTGGAGCTCGATCGCCGATCAGACCGCGGCGCTGTACGACGAGCTGGTCAACCGGCGCGCGTAGAGCGCCCCCCGGCGATGAGTCGCGTCCACCTTCTCGGAGCTTCCGGCTCCGGCACGACGACCCTCGGCCGGGCCCTGGCGGAAGAGCTTCAGTTCGAGTTCCTCGACACGGACTCGTTCTTCTGGCTGACGAGCGATCCGCCGTATCGACAGCGCCGCGAGCTGTCGGAGCGCAGGCGCTTGCTCGACACCGAGCTTCGCCGCAGCGAGCGCTGGGTCTTGTCAGGATCTCTATGCGGCTGGGGCGACGTGTTCACGCCATTCTTCGATCTCGTGGTCTACCTGAGCGCACCCACGGAGATCCGCTTGCAGCGACTCGCACACCGAGAGCTCGCGCGTTTCGGCGCCGCTCGCCTGGGCCCGGGTGGCGACATGCACGAGCAGCACCGAGAATTCTTGGATTGGGCGCGCCGGTACGACGACGGCGACGAGGGTCGGAGCAAGCGCCGTCACGACGAGTGGCTCGAGTGTTTGCCCGACTCCTGCAAGATCGTGCGCTTGAGCGGAACGGCGCCGGTCCCCGAGCTCGTGCGCGCCGTCAGCGGCGTTCTCTGCGATCGTTAACGGGCGAGCTCAGCGAAGTATCGGGTCGCTGTCCGCGCTGGTGGTGACTCACTGGTGCTCTGGGCGATAGTTGACCGGTCACGACCCCGAGCGGCAACTTGCGAGGCGGAGCTCCCATGCACGGTCGTCGTCTCTCTCTTTCGGCTCTGTCGTTCATTGCGCTCGTCGGCTGCTCGGAGGCCGATCGCTCCGTGGGCTCGGGCGGAAGTGGCGGCGGCGCTGGCTCGGGCACTGCGGGTAGCTCGAGTGGCGGAGGCGGGACGACGGCGGGCTCGGGCGGAAGCGTTGCGATGGGCGGCGGCGCGGGCACGGCGGGCGTCAGCAGCTCGGGCGGCACGAGTGGTGCGAGCGGCGCCTCGGGAAGCGGAGGCGCGAGTGGCGGCAGCGCGGGCACGAGCTCCGCTGGCTCGGGTGGAAGCACGAACGGTGGCGCAGGAGGCACGTCGGGTACGGCGGCGTGCAACGGGGGATCCGGCAAAGCCGTCACCGTTCACCTCATCGGCGACTCCACGATGAGCGTCTACGCGAGCGATCTCTATCCGCGCATGGGCTGGGGTCAGCCGCTCGGCGAGCTCTTCGGCGCAGCGTGCGCAACGGTCAAGGACTGGGCGGCTTCCGGGCGGAGCTCGAAGAGCTTCTTCGATGAAGGGAAGTGGACTCCCGTCAAAGACGGCCTCGAAGCGGGCGACTACGTCTTGATTCAGTTCGGTCACAACGACGAGAAGACCGACGACCCGCTCCGCTACACGGATCCGGCGACGACCTTCAAGCAGTACCTCACGACGTACATCGAGGACACGCGCGAAAAGCAGGCCACGCCGATGCTCCTCACGCCGATCCACCGCAACAACTGGACCGGAGCGATGATCAAGGACACGCACGGCGGCTACCCCGCGGCGATGCGCGAGCTCGCCGCTTCACTCGAAGTCGAGCTCGTGGATCTGACCTCGCTCACCGAAGCGTACTTCGAACGCATCGGTCAGGCGGAGACGACGAAGCACTTCTTGGTGCTCGCCCCGGGCGAGTTCCCGAACTACCCCGACGGCAACACCGACAACACTCACCTCCAGGAGTTCGGCGCGCGCAAGATCGGGCAGCTCGCGATGGCCGACGCCTACGCGCAGGGGCTCACGCTCGCGAGCTATCTCGCCGCCGTACCGATCTCACCCTGAAGAGCGTCAGCGCGCCGCGAGCGCACCGAGCGTGTTGAGCGCCTGCTCCATCCCCGCGTCGAAGGGATAGCCGGCGTTCAGCCGCACGAAGTTGCGGAAGCGGCCGCGCGCCGAGAAAATGGTGCCTTCCGCGATGCCGATGCCCGCGTCGAGCGCGCGCCGAGCGAGCTCGGTCGAGTCACAGCCGTTCGGTAGCTCGACCCAGAGCACGTGCCCGCCTTGTGGACAGGAGACGCGCGTGCCGCTCGGGAAGAACTCGGCGATGGCTGCCCGGTAGGACGAAACTTGCGTGACCAGGCGGCGGCGCACGCCGCGCAGGTGGTGCTCGTAGCCGCCGCCCTCCAAGAACTCTGCGACCGCGAGCTGCGGCAGCGTCGGAGTGCCTACGCTGTAGGTGAACTTGAGGTGCTCGATCTGCGACTGATAACGGCCGGGGCTGATGAACCCCACGCGAAGCCCGGGCGCGAGCGTCTTCGAGAAGGAGCCGCACAGAAGGACGAGCCCCTCGGTGTCCCAGGCCTTGGCGGGGCGCGGCCGCTCGCCGTCGTGCTGGAGATCGCCGTAGATGTCGTCCTCGATGAGCGGCACCTCGTGCTTCTTCAAGAGGTGGACCAGCGCCTCCTTCGCGTCGTCCGGCATCAGGGCGCCCGAAGGGTTGCTGAAGTTCGTGACGGTCAAGACGGCGCGGATGCGGTGCTGCTTGAGCGCCGACTCCAGCGCTCCGAGGTCCATGCCGTTCGCTCCCGTCGGCACCTCGAAGGCGCGGAGCTCGAGGCTCTCGAGGAGCTGCAGCATGCCGTAATAAGCCGGTGATTCGACGGCGACCGCGTCACCCGGATGAGTGACGGCGCGCACCGCGAGGGACAGCGCTTCCATGGCGCCGACGGTGATCACGAACTCGTCCGCCGCGAGCGGGGCGCCCCAGACCATGCTGCGACGCGAGAGCTGCCTTCGGAGCTCTCGAGCGCCGGGCGGCGGCTCGTACGCGAGCCCGCGCGGACCCGCGCTGCGCGCCATGGAGGCCATGATGCGAGACAGCTTCTCGGTCGGCAGGAGCGCCGGCGACATGATCGCGGCGCCGAGCGGCACGACCCGCGGATCGCGCATCGCGCGGTACACGCGCGCGACCTGATCTTGCACGGAGACTCGAGTCGGCACCGTGCACGCGCGCGGCGCGCGCGGCTCGAGCAAATCCAGGCGCGGTCGCGGCCGCACGTAGTGCCCCGACTGCGGTCGGGCCTCCACCAGGCCACGTCCCTCGAGGAGTTGATACGCCTGGACGACCGTCGATACGCTCACTCCGCGCTGCCGGCTGGTGCGACGCACCGAGGGCAAGCGCTCACCCGGACGCAGACGCCCTGCCTCGATCTGGGTGCTGAGCTCGTCGGCGAGCTGCTGGTACAGGTGCTCGGACGGGAGGACGACCGCGGCGGAACCCATGCTGATTTGATACCTCCAATCGCGTTTCGATCAGCGATACAGCGCCCGAGGGCGTGTACCGATACAGTGCATAACGCGTCGAACTGTACTGGTCCAGTGGAAGCGCCACTGATTCTGTGTTGGGTGTCCGACGAGCTTCACGTTTCGGGTTGCTGGAGTTTGCCGATGGCCCTGAATCTGTTCACGACCTCGCGCGCTCGTGACGAGCGTGCAGAAACCCGAGTCATCTCGAAGGGTCAGGTGTGCTCCGTCGACCCGAAAGGTGGGCTCGAGGTCGCGTGCCGGAGTGGCTCGATTTGGGTCACCGCGGGCCTGGAGGACGTGGTGCTCGAGGCGGGCCAGCGGAAGATCTTCCGGAGCCGCGTGCCCGTGGTGATTGAGGCCCTGACACCGGCTGAAATGGCGCTCTCGCTCCTCGACTGAGCGCCCGAGGACTTTCTTGGGCTGCCGAAAAAGTGGGCCTCCGCGGCAGTCCGATGGCAGATCTGGACCGCATGTGCGGCATCGTTGGTTACGTTGGGTCCCGTAGGGTCGCTCCGATTCTCGTCGATGGCCTGCGCAAGCTCGAGTACCGAGGCTACGACTCGGCGGGGCTCGCCGTGCACGGTCCGCGCGGCGTCGAGGTGGTCCGAGCGGTGGGCAAGCTCGAGCGCCTCTCCGCGGCGCTCGAGGATCGCAGGCTCGAGGGATCCGTCGGCATCGGGCACACGCGCTGGGCCACACACGGCCGACCGAGTGAGCCGAACGCTCACCCTCACCTCGCCGGTGACGTGGCCGTGGTTCACAACGGGATCATCGAGAACCACCTCGAGCTCCGGCACTCGCTCGAGCAGCGCGGCGTGCGCTTCGCGAGCGAGACGGACACCGAGATCATCGCTCACCTGGTCCATTTCGCGCTCGAGCAGCACCCGAGGCTCTTCGACGCGGTGCGGTCCGTGCTCTCCGAGGTCAGGGGTGCGTACGCGCTCGCCATTCTGACCGGGCGCGAACCGGATCGGATCGTCGTAGCCAAGAACGCCTCGCCGCTCGTCATCGGCATCGGCGAGGGCGAAATGCTGTGCGGCAGCGACATCCCCGCGCTGCTCTCGCACACCCGACAGATGGTGTTCCTCGAAGACGGCGAGATGGCGGAGCTCGAGAGCGGCTCGCTCCGCATCGAGACCGTGGCTGGGGAGCGCGTCGATCGCGCGCCGCGTCGCATCGACTGGTCGCCGATGCAGGCCGAGAAGGGCGGCTACAAGCACTTCATGCTCAAGGAGATCTTCGAGCAGCCGCGCGCGATCGAGGACACGCTGCGCGGGCGCGTGTCGCTCGAGGAGGCCGAGCTCGTCGATCAGGAGATGGGCATCGACGGGAACACGGTCGGAAAAATCGGCCGCGTCTACCTGATGGCGTGCGGCACGAGCTACCACGCCGCGCTCGCAGGTCGCTACTGGATCGAGCAAATCGCGCGCATCCCCGCGCAGGCGGAGCTCGCGAGCGAGGTCCGTTACCGCGCTCCGGTCTTCACGCCCCAAGACCTGGTCGTCGCGATCAGCCAATCGGGTGAGACGCTCGACACCATGGCGGCGCTCAAGGCCGCGCGCGAGGCCGGAGCGCACGTGCTCGCGCTCGCGAACGTCGTGGACAGCGCGATCCCGCGGGCGGCGCACGGCGCCCTCTATACGCACGCGGGGCCAGAAATCGGGGTGGCATCGACGAAGTGCTTCGTCACGCAGCTCGCGGCGCTCCTGATGCTCGCGATCCACCTCGGCCGTCGCCGGGGCACGCTGAGCCCGGAGCAGGCGCGGCCGCTCTTGCAGGCGCTCATGAACGCGCCGGGCGCGATGCGCCAGACACTCGAGCGCTCCGACAGCGTCTACGAGGTCGCTCGGCGCTGGCAGCACGCGCAGCACATGCTGTTCCTCGGGCGCGGGCTCGGCTTCCCGATCGCGCTCGAGGGCGCGCTCAAGCTCAAGGAGATCTCGTACGCGCACGCCGAGGGCTACGCCGCGGGCGAGATGAAGCATGGCCCCATCGCGCTCATCGACGAGCACATGCCCGTCGTCGTCGTCATGCCGCACGACGGCCACTACGAGAAGACCTTCGGCAACCTGCAAGAAGTGCGCGCTCGCGACGGCCGCGTGATCGCGGTGGTGAGCGACGGCGACGAGGCCGCGAGCAAGCTCGCCGAGCACGTGCTGTCCGTGCCCGCCGTCCCCGAGCTGATCCAGCCGCTCTTGACGGTGATCCCGCTCCAGCTGCTCGCGTACTACGTCGCGGACCTGAAGGGTACGGACGTCGACCAGCCGCGCAACCTGGCCAAGACCGTGACCGTGGAGTGAGCGCCGAGGCCGTGCGCGTCGTACGTGAAGAGTGGCGGCGCCGAGTGATCGCGGAGTACGGCTCCGCCGCCATCACGAACGATTTCGTGGGGTGGCTGCTCCGTCTCGGCGCGTCGCCGACCCTCTTGCACCAGGGGCTCCCCATCGTGGACGACGAGATCGTGCACGCGGAGCTCGCGTTCGAGGTGCTGCGCGAAGCGGGTGGGGGCGACGTGGAGCTCGGCGGACGCGCCCTCGGTCTCGAATCGCTCCCCGAACTATCGCTGGCGAGCAACGCGTGCCTCTCGGGGGTCCGCGTGTTCTGCCTCGGCGAGACGGTTGCGGTCCGGCTCTTCAAGCGCCTGCGGGACGGCGCGACGGTCGACGTGGCGCGTCGTGCGCTCGATCGCGTGCTCGCCGACGAGGTGCGCCATCGTGACTTCGGCTGGCTCGTGCTCGAGTGGTTCGCGGGGCGGCCCGACTGGTCGGAGCATCGAGCTCTGATTCGAGATCGGCTCCCGGACCTCTTCAGTGAGCTTCGTCGAAATTACGAGGTTCCGGACGCCCCCTTCGACGAAGCCGCGCGCGCCTTCGGGCTGATGCCGGCGTCGGAGTATCGCCAGGCCCTCTACGAGACGCTCGAGCGCGACTACATCCCTCGTTTCGAAGAGTACGAGATCGACGCGCGAGCCGCGTTCGACGCGTCGCGGCCCTGAGCCAGTCTGTGCCAGCGACAGCGCCGAAGCGGTCGAAATCGGCTGATTTCACCTGGCATGCCGCGTGCTTCGAGCGGGCTCAGCATGTCAGGTCGCCGATATCGAGCCAGCTTGTTGATGCCTTCTTTCGTGGTGATCGCCACGGCTTCGGCTTGTGGCGCGTCGAGGCTGGACGACGATCCTCCGTACAATCCGCCGAATCCGAATCCGAATCCCACGCCTTCATGCCCGACGGTCGCACCGAGCAACGGAGGGGCTTGTGAGAGCGAAGGTCTGGATTGCGAGTACGGGGCGAACATTTGCGATTCGAGCTATCAGCGCGTTCGCTGTTCGGGCGGCACCTGGCAAAGGAGCGCCGTCTCCTGCAATCCACCACCGCCGGTCACCTGCCCCGCAGCGCCTCAGCAAGGCCCATGCTCGAAGGCGGGGCTATCCTGCAACTACTTCGTCCCCGATTGCGGCGCCGTGAACGTCACTTGTGGCACTGATTACTACTGGTCCACCACGACCTCCTGCACGCCACGCTGTCCGAGCCTGCCGCCCACGGCGGACAGCTCCTGTCTCGGCGAGTTGAGCTGCGTGTACGGTGACTGCGACGAGGCACCGCACGTCACGGTCACCACTTGTTCGGGAGGGGTCTGGACTCACCTGGAAGCGGCGTGTCCTCCGGAGGGTGGAGGCGGAGCCGGCGGTGAAGGTGGGGCCTCGGCCGGCGCTGGCGGTGAGACGAGCATGGAAGGCGGAACGGGGGGGAACGGTTAGAGCGCTCGGCACACCCGTCTCTACGCCGGCTGCTCGAGCGGCTCGGCAGGCTCGGCCGACGGATCGGGGGTCATGATGCGGTCCAAGATGACGATCTTTTGCCAGATCGTGCGTGACAGGCCGCCGGCCAGGTCTTCGACGGCGCTCGCCGCGTCGACCGTAACCGGATCCGGCAGCTCCTGTACGTAGAGGGCGGCGACCTTGCTGATGATCGCCAGCATCTCCGAGGAGTAGTCGAGGTAGCGCGTGAGCTCGAACGGCGTCATCGAGCGCTCCGGCGACGAGGCGGTGTCCGGCCCGCGCGCGATCAGCCGCTCCGGATCCTTCGTGAGCTGGTGCATGTCGATGATGTGCGCGATGGAGCGCAGCACGTGGAGCGCTTCGAGCGCGCGCTTGCGCTTGCCGCGGACCTCGACGTTCCACAGGAAGTAGATCGCGACGCCGACGAAGACGAGGTCGTTCACGAAAGCTTCGAGGACCTGGACGAGCTCGCCGAAGTTCCGCGTCCCGAGGTCGCCTCGGAACTGGACGAGCGCCCCGACGAGCAGCGCGACGAGCAGCGCGATCGCGAGGCCGACACCGGCTCGCAGCCGGTAGTTCGGGCGCGCCAGCCACGCCGACAACGTCGCCGCTTCTTGCGTGACCTCGAAGAGCTCGCCCGCAACTCGTGCCAAGCTCGACGACGGAAACCGCTCCTCCACGCGGGAGCGGAGCACCCGTGACGTCTCGACGATTCGGCCCGGATCGAGCTTCCGATACACTCGGGTCGAACCTTTACCATGGCGTGCCGGCCGTGTGCTGGTCGCTCTGGTTCAGGGCTGGTCGTCGCTGTTCAAGGCCGCCGTCACCTCCGGCGGCGTTGCTAGCGTCACCGGAAGA